>CANJRV010000094.1 GCA_947476825.1 Bacteroidota bacterium
CAGGGTCTGTTAATTTATCAGATAGTTCAATCTTTGTGAAGGCCTGATTTAACTTGATTTTCTCAAAGACACCAACACTTAATATTTGTAATATTTTATTCATGGAATATGGGCTATTCAACTCCTTCTTGATAATCGCTATTAAAACAATATGGCCTGCTCGTGAAAAATATTTTGTTCGTAACATACAATCAAATGCAGAATTAGCAACAAATGAAGGCTTCAAATCGTTGTGGAATTATGTACCCTTTTGCAAGATTTTCTGCCCGCTAATACAGCCTTGCAGAAACCAGTTCATGAGGTTGCAATAGTTGTTTGTTAGGGCAGTTCATGTAGAGCAATAATCTCTTGTTCTACAATCACTTTTTAGTCTTTATTGGTAATACTATTTTTCTATTTTGTTTGGATTTGAAAAACGGGAACTATCGTTTACTTATTTTATTCATTGAAATGTCATTTTGGCGACTGCACTTGAACCGGCTTATTTCAGCATTTCTTTTAAGTGAATGTTTTTGACTAACACCACTATTTACTCTTTTTCTCCATAAATTAAAATTACTTCGTTTTAATTCTTTTCGCATGAATTGAATCACATCTGCCTCGGTAAAATTAAATTGTATTTGGATGGCTTCAAAAGGTGTTCGGTCTTCCCATGCCATTTCAATTATTCGGTCAATATCTTTTGGTTCCATCTGTTCCATATTTTAAAAGGTTGTTCGCTTCCAATTCACCGTTACTGGTGATCCTTCGGCAATAATTATAGAATCGGGTTCTTGTTTATTCAAGAAGGAGAAGTCGTTTCCGTACATAGAAGAAAAGTCGCAGTGAATGGAATAATCTATTACCTTACTCACTTTCCATCTTGGATGATTCACTTTATATTCTTGAGATAGTTGGCTATTTATTTTTGTATAGCCATAATAATGTTCAAAGATAAATTCCTCTATACTTCCTGCTAACATCTGTTGCTGTTCATTGCTTGTCTTTACCGATAGATGATTCCAGTGATTATTTATTTTCCAATCATACTTTACGCTTTTGTTCATTGCATCATCCATTATGTGATTTTTTGTAGGGATAGCGATGTAATGTTCTTTGTATAATTTATTGGCAAGCCATGCTACTATGGTATAAGGAACTGTTTCATTAATAAATACAACACCTCTTTTAATTACATTTCCTTCTATTCGTTTTACGTAAAAACGTAGATTTATTTCTTCAAATGTTCCTAAAAACGGGATAGGTATTTTAAAAAGACTGGTTTGTTTAAACATAAAACCAACGAGACTCACATAGGTTTTATTATGATAAAAATCGAGTTCAACACCTTTTGGCAAATATGGTTTTAGTAATTCAGGATGTACGGCATAATTTGCCATAATTAAATTTTCCCAACGGGCTGAAAGAAAAGTTTCGAACATCTGAATTGAATAGTTAAACTAATATTGATTATACTTTTAAAGTGGACATGCCGCCATCAACGTGAATAATTTGTCCTGTAATCCAACTTGCTTTTGATGAAAGCAAAAATTCAACCATGTGCGCAATATCTTCCGCTGTTCCAATACGCCTTAAAGGATGTCGTTCACTATTGGCATCCCTTTTCTGTTCGCTGTTTAATAGTGGTGCTGCCAAAGGAGTATCTGTAAGCGAAGGGGCAATACAATTTACTCTTATTTTTGGAGCATACTCAGCAGCTAACGCTTTTGTTAAACCTTCTAAAGCTCCTTTAGATGCCGATACTTGCGAATGAAATGGCAGACCCATTTGCACCGCAACGGTAGAGAATAATATGACGGATGCATTGTCGCTATTTTTTAATTTTTGTGCAACAGCTTGTATTGTTTTTATAGCACCTACAACCTGCAAATTATAATCATTGATAAAATCAATAGGTTTTATTCTTTCAAATGGTCGCAGGTTAATACTTCCCGGACAGTATATTACACCGTTTAAAATTTCGGGTAAAAAATTAAATTCAATTTTTTCATCCAAAACATTGATTGGATAAAATTGAAGTAAAGTATTCTGTGAATGGATTTCGTTTTTACAATATGTTCCAAAGACTTGATGACCTGATTCGGAAAGTTGTTCTGCCAATTTTTTTCCTATTCCTGAAGAAGCACCAATGATTAAGTAGTTTGCCATATATTATTTTATCTATTTCTTTGTTTCTAATATTTCGTCTTGTTATGGTGCCTTTTTACAATGATCGCTAAAGGTTGGGTATTGCTGTTGGTGGTGTTTACATTCTCTAATGATTGGTAAATGTACACTAGTTTAGTTCACTTCCAAAAGTTTGATGAGGCACAGAAGCTGGCCATTGACAATCTAGTTTTAAACATGGTATAGTATAAACGCACAGGCACTAATTGGGCATTTTATATCAAAAGTGTATATTCTATTCCTTTGAAATTTAGAGGCTGGTGCGTTCCTTTTTGTCGGACTTTAGGATAAGTCGTAAGGAACTATTTTTGGTGATGTAGGACCAGGCCCAATTAATAAAAATGATAATTTTGTTCCTCACTGTCAAAATAAGCATTAGATGAAGAAACATCCAAATTAGCCATGCAAAATGACCTTTGAATTTAGCAAAAGGCAAATCTACAACAGCTTTATTTCTGCCCACTGTGGCCATCGTACCTAAATCTTGGTATTCGTACTCTGTACAGCTTTTGTTTCTTAAAATATTTTTGAGATTTTGACTTAGTAATTTGGCTTGATTTATAGCCACATTGGCTAGCAAGGAAGTAACTGAAAAAATTGCCTTTGGTAGTGAAAGCTATTCGTTAGAAGAATTGACTGCTGAGATAGGAGCATGCTTTTTGAAATCATTTTCTGGTCTACCTATGGATGACCTTTCGCAAAATGCTTCATATATTCAAAACTGGCTTGAAGTTTTAAAGAATGATAAACGCTTCATTGTAAAAACATCATCATGAGCACAAAGAGCAGTTGAGTATATCATGAATAATACTGTGGAAACTGATACGCCTCCAATGACAAAGGATGATACCATTACCGATGAAATGGCAATAGAGTTAGTTGATGAGTTATGTGTATAAATGACCGTTGTTATTCGCTTATTTTGTTATGTTGTATTAGAAGCAAAGCCTGACATTTCGATGTTGGGCTTTTTTTATAACTCATGCCTTTTCCTTAATTCTCGAGCCCCAATGGCTCTTCCTCGTTCTAACTGGCGGATAATCAACCATTTTATCTAACTTGGAAAAAGTAAACAAAGCCTATAAGGTTTTTAATACCTTATAGATTTGGCTCATTAAAATAAAATAAACCGAGTTTTCAATTCGATTACAACAATCGACTAATCAATTCTTCAATCTTTAATCCTTCAGCTTCTGCTTTATAATTACGAACCAAACGATGGCGTAAAATAGACAGAGCAACTGCTTTTATATCTTCAATATCTGGGCTAAATTTACCACGTAATAAGGCATTACATTTTGCACCAAGAATTAAATTTTGTGAAGCACGTGGACCTGCTCCCCATGAAATATAATTGCGTGCAATATCCGATCCTTGTTCGTTCGGGCGTGTTCTGTGAACGAGTTTAACCGCGTATTCCAACACATTATCAGGCACTGGCACACGACGCACTAACTGTTGAAAATAAAGTATTTCTTCACCAGTCATTACTTTCGGTAGATTTACTTTTTTAACGGATGTCGTATTTTTTACTACATCTAATTCTTCTTGAAACGTAGGATAATCAAGCCAAATATTAAACATAAAACGATCCAACTGCGCTTCTGGCAAAGGATAAGTTCCTTCTTGTTCAATAGGATTTTGGGTTGCCAATACAAAGAATGGTGAAGGTAATTGGTGAAGTTGTCCGCCAATAGTTACATGACGTTCTTGCATGGCTTCTAATAAAGCAGCCTGCGTTTTTGGTGGCGTACGATTAATCTCATCTGCCAAAATAATATTGGAAAACAATGGTCCTTTGATGAATTTAAAGTTACGATGTTCGTCCAAAATTTCGGAACCCGTAATATCACTCGGCATCAAATCGGGTGTAAATTGTATACGCTTAAAACCTAGATCTAAGACTTGTGCAATGGTATTTACCAAAAGTGTTTTTGCAAGTCCTGGCACCCCAACCAATAAGCAGTGACCATTACATAAAATAGAAATAATAGTAGATTCAATAACTTCATGCTGCCCAACAATCACTTGTCCAATAGCAGATTTAAGTGAAGAAAATTTTTGTTGCAAGGCTTTCGCTGCTTCTACATCCGATGTATACATAGTTTTTATAAAATAAGTTTGTGAATTAATGTTTGTGTGCTGAAGTATTGGCTGTAACCCATTTAGAGATATTGTTACAATTCTTATATTCGCTGTCTATCATAATATAAAAGCTACCAATTTTTTCTTCAATCCACTTGCTCAATGTTTTGGTTTGTTTCTCTGCAAATGCAACTTCTTGAATTCGATTATAGTCTTCTTTCAAATTCGCTTTATGTGGTTCTGTTCTATTTTTTAAATAAATAATACGAACTAATTTATCGCCAGTTTTTGCATCCACAAATTCCAATGGTTGCGAAAAAGTTCCTGTTTTAAGTTCATTGATTAGCAAAGCCACTGATGGTTCTAATTCTTCAATTTGAATTAAAGACGAACTCGTTTGCGCATTGGTAAACATACCTCCAGTTACTTTCGTTACATCATCTTGTGTATACTTTCCAACGGCAGAAGAAAAAACCATTTTACCAGAAACTAAATCTGCTCTTACGCTATCAGCTTTTACCAAAGTTTCTTTTACCATGTCGCTAGTGATCAAAGGCTTGATCAAAATATGTCTGAGTTTTGCTTTCTCACCTTGGCGATTCACCATTTGCACAATATGAAATCCAAATTTAGTTTTCACTACTGGTGATATTTCTCCGTTCTGTAATTTGAAAGCGGCAGCTGCAAATTCTGGTACCAATTCATCACGACCCATGATGCCCAAATCACCGCCATTGTCTTTACTACCTGGATCATCGCTTTTTCTACCAGCCATTTCTTCAAAGCTTACTCTACCACTAATGATATCTTTTCGAATGTCTTCTAAAGTAGTTCTGGCGTAGTCTTCTACTTCTTTATTAATATTTGGGCGAAAAACAATTTGTCCAACTTCCACCATAGAAGGATAATATGGCAAACTATCCACTGGTATTTTATCATAAAATGCTTTCACTTCTTGCGGCGTAATTTTTACGGTCGACATGATTTGTTGTTGCATTCTTTGCGCCGTCAATTGGTCTTTAAATATTGGGCGGTAATCATCCTTCAATTGATAAGAAGATTTGCCAGCAATTTCTTGTAGTTTTTCTTCAGAACCATATTGTTGTAGAAAGTATCGTATTCTATTATCCAATGCACCTTCCACTTCTTCATCGCCCACAATTACACTATCTCGATCGGCTTGTTCAACCAATATCTTTTGCGCCAACAAGCTCTCCATAATTTGACACTTTACAGAATCATCTATGTTGGGTGTTTCTCTTTTATAATCTTCAAAGGAAGCTTCAATATCCGATTTTAGAATTATTTTATCGCCCACAATGGCTGCGATTTTGTCTAAGGAAGTTTTATTGTCTTGCGCATTGCTCTGAAACTGGCTACAGATGGCTATTACAAGGATTGCAAGGGTGATGCGGATTTTCATAAAGGGTGCAATTTACATTAATAACTAGAATAATGCACAGCGTTTTAATTGCAAGTTAGAATTTAACAAAGATTTTGGCTTTGGCTGTTTTGTCTCACAGAAAACACGAAATACACAGAAAATCAATAACAAAACCTGTTGTGTATTCCGAGAATTCTTTGAGAAAACTAAAATGGCGTTTTAAATTCTTATAATTTCATTTTAATGATACATGCAATTTATGCTGTTGCTTAAATACTTTGGTTGAAGGTAGCGACTCAATCTTTGCAACCATGCCATGCAATGCACAAAACTAAATTCAACCATGAAAATAAAATTGAAACTTTTAGTGTAAGTTAAGAATTGGCATAAATTTGCAAGAGGCGTGGAATAAGAAGCCTTTTTCGTTAAACGAAAAAAACTATAAATTTACTCTGACATGAAAGAGAAAAAATCAATAAAAAAAACGCCCAAGGGCTTTTCCGAAAACAAAGCACTTGACAAATATGCAGACAAAATATTGTTTAAGGACAAAGTAAAAATGGCAAACCATATTCTTAAAACAGTTGGGATTTCTAAGGTATAAGTTTTGCACGTACAGCCAGCAAGTTGCTATCAAAAACAATCATTCTAACATCACTTTATTTGTGTCACCAAGCAATGTCTGAAAACTCAAAAGACACAGAAAATTAATCATGAAAACCTTCTGTTTATCTGAGCCCTCTTTGAGAAAATATTAGGAATGACGTTTTGATTCGTACAAATTTCATGTTATTCCGCCGTTGTTGGTGTTATCACCAACAACATTTAATATTCATTTTTTCTTACTCTCAATTTCCTTAAGAAGCTCTACTGCCGGGATGCGTACAATTTTTCCATTATCCCCAAAAACCAAACTTCGATTATGCAATGCTGCCTCACGCACTAATTTTTCGTAAGCCATTTTAAAACCCAATACTATTTTATTTTCAATATCCTGATTCTGTTTATCAAAGTTGACCATTAGCTGCAGATTGAATTTGAGTCCAAATATAAGGGAGTAATACTTTTTGGGCAAGATTTTTTTTGCCAGTTGAAATCCGCTCTAATTCATTATGGGTATTATTTGCGACAATCCAATAATCAACAATCGGAATATAAAGATGCAATAAATTATGTAATCCTCTTTGATATCTACGATGTATAATTTCAGACGGAATGTGATGCCCCCCTTGTGCAACCCGCTCTGCTACTCGCTCTACAGCCAATGCAGCAGATTCCAACCAAACATACAAAAGCGTTACATGATATCCTTTGTTTTGCGCTTCTAAAATCATAGAAACATAACTCCGTGTTGACAAGGTTGTTTCAATAGCGAAATCAACTTGGTTTTTTATAAGTTCATCAATGCGCGAAAGCATAATACGTCCAGCTTCAAAAGCTACTTTTTCTACATTAAACGGCGAAATGCCACGTGCAATATTATCGGCGTTTACAAATTCACGACAATCAAAAAGCTCAGGTAAAATAGTATTGCTCGCAGTAGTTTTACCTGCGCCATTACATCCTGCTATGATATATAAATTTTTGATGCGTATTTTTTTCAACACGAAAGTAATACCTAAGATTTTTGCAATCAAAAAATGTATTTTGCACTTTTCTTTTCATGCCTATTCTTACGTCACCTGCTATTGATGAATTGCTGATTTGGTCAGATGAGGACTTGCAATTTTTTGCCAATAATAAAAATGTAAACCCAGAAAGACTTTTATTGCAAAGCAAACCAGAAGAATTGTCCCACAAAAAAAAGCTCGTTCATCAATTACAATGTTTGCAAAAGGCATCCGAAAAATTACCTCACTTGGTTGCCAATACCCAAATTGTTTTCCCTGCTGGAATTAGCCTAGAACAATGCTCTTCAGAAATTACGGCAAAATATAAAGCATCCTTGTTTAGCGGAAAAACCTTCATGGATTTATCGACAGGTTTTGGCGTAGATAGTTATTATTTGAGTCAGCGGTTCGAGCGAGGCATATTGATAGAAAGAAATGAAGCATTAGGTAAAATCATTGCGCATAATTTTGCCATATTGCAACAAAACAATGTTCAATTTATTCTTGGCAGAAATGCGGAAGATGTTTTACAAAAATGGCACAAACCTTTCGCCGTTATTGGTGTTATCACCAACAACTTAGTGGCTGTTGGTGATAACACCAACAACGGCATGGAAGATGTTATACCAAAATGGCAAGAACCCATCGATTTAATTTACATCGATCCAGCAAGAAGAAATCAAGCAGGCGCTAAAATATTTATGCTGAAAGATTGCGAACCAGATATCGTTTCCTTGCAATCTTTACTTCTCGAAAAATGCAAAACCATTTTAGTAAAAACATCCCCATTGCTAGACATTACATTGGCATGTCAAGAGCTGCAGCATGTGAAGAATATTTATGTGGTAGCAGTCAACAATGAATGCAGAGAATTACTAATAGAAATAGAGAAAGATTTTATCCAAGAGCCGCAAATACATGCTGTGAACTTGATAAAAAATGCAATGCAAGCGTATGCTTTTTACGGCTCTGAAGAAAAAAATATGATGCCACATATTGCATCATGTCAGCAATTTTTATATGAACCAAATGCAGCCATAATCAAAGCAGGAGCTTATAAAAAAATCGCATTCGATTTTGGTTTACAAAAACTACATACACATACCCACTTGTACACAAGCAATGAATTGGTTAGCAATTTTCCGGGGCGACGTTTTGAAGTACTTGCGCAAATAGACGCGAACAAAAAAGAAGTCCAAAAAATAATTCCGGAAGGAAAAGCAACCTTGAGTATACGAAATTTTCCGAGCTCGGTTGCCGAATTAAAAAAGAAATTAGGCTTACAAGATGGTGGTGAATATTATGTTTTCGGCACTACTTTTTACAACGATAAAAAAGGCTTGCTTGTGACGAGGAAAATGGATTGAGATAAGCTACAATGTTATTATCGAAAGACATACAAACCATACGCCTAGAATATAAAATGCTTAGACTCGTATCGAACTTGAAGAATATAATACCTATGTTGATTTAGAAACCTTTATGCAAAATTCCATGATTCGATTTGCCTCCATCAAACAAATGGAAATTATTGGAGAAGCCGCGAATTACGGCTCGGAAGAAATTAATCTGTTCGCCGCTAAAACCAGTGCAGGATTAGAAGTGCAATCAGCTTGGAAAATGTACAAAAGATGATTAAAGAACAAAAGGTGGAGAAGCTACAATACCCGCATTGGTTATTCGCTACTGTTATGGCTAGTGCTTATTCGTCTATTTCTAAACACGCTAAATTTTTATAATCAAAATTCTCAACAAATTCTTTTATAAGTTCAAAATTACTCCTCACGCATGTAGCCAAGTTATCAGTGCTGGTATTACCTAATCTCAGCCAAACAACTTTTGGGGGTGTTCCCTTTAATAAAGACATATCATAGAAATCAGTATCAAAAGTAATTATCGTATATCCATTCAATTTTGCGTACTCCCAAATCTCAAAATCTTTGGCATTCTCTAACCCCAATAATCTTACTTGAGTCGCTAACGGTAAAAAGCCGCTTACCTTTTTGACAATTCTAAACGAAATATTTTGGTCAAATAATAATTTCATTAAGCAACTTTTACTCGATGCTCTCTATCAGCAGCAAATGCTAATACCGCTAATAAATCATTCTTGGTCAATTCAGGGTAGTCTTCTAAAATTTCATTTTCTGTCATGCCTGAAGCATACCAACTTAGAACATCATAAACTGATATCCTCATACCTCTAATACAAGGCTTACCAAATCTAACTTGGGAATCGATTGTAATTATCTCTGAATAATGTTTCATGCTACAAATCTATATAATTCTTTTTGATTTCTGCGTATAGTGCAGTTTGTTTGAACCTTAGCCATAAAACGCAATTACGGTTATACAATGACGACAAATAATTGGGTTGAGACATCTTTTAGTTCATGAATATTTTAGTGTTGACAGTCAATTAATATGGCAAATTATTAATGAAGATTTGCCAATTCCGAAGGAGGGAATCACACAAATAATTGCAGAGTTAGAATCATAGACACGCGCTCATTCACACTCTGATTTCGTCACTGCTCTTCGTTCTCCTATCTCACTCTGATTGCGTCACCGCTCTTCGCGCTCATTCTCACTCTGATTGCGTCACCGCTCTTCGCTCTCATTCTCACTCTGATTTCGCCACCGCTCTTCGTTCTCCTATCTCACTCTGATTTCGCCACCGCTCTTCGCGCTCATTCTCACTCTGATTTCGCCACCGCTCTTCGCTCTCATTCTCACTCTGATTGCGTCACCGCTCTTCGCTCTCATTCTCACTCTGATTTCGCCACCGCTCTTCGTTCTCCTATCTCACTCTGATTTTTGCCCCCGAGGAGCTTCTCTTTGCATTCATCCTTCTGCACGGGGACCCTGAAAATGTTTTGACAAAAAAGAGCTGAGCAACAGTAAAAAAATTTATATTCGTGTTTCATTCATCACATAAAACCGTTAGCAGAAAATGAAATGGCAGGCCAAGCTTATGAAGCATCGCAACCAACAACGCATTGCGATTTACTTTGAGAAAAACAAAGAAGCGATTGAAAGAATTAAAAAATTACCCGGCGCGCTGTGGAGTAATTCGCGAACCGTATGGCATGTGCCCGATACGCCCGAATATCGTCAGCAATTTGGCATTACGCAAGAGATCATTCAAAATCCAGAACACAAGAAAAAGATTCAAGATTTTTGTCTCTGGTTACAGTCGAAACGGTACAGCCCCAACACCATTAAAACTTATTTGGATGCACTTAAATCCTTTCTTATTTTTTTTAATACGAAAGAAATAAAAGACTTCGAAACCAATGATCTCATTATCTACAACAATGATTTTATTCTGAAAAACAAATTGTCGAACTCCTATCAAAATCAGATTGTAAATGCCATCAAATTATTTTTTAGCAGCATACAGCATCAAAAAATGAATCCGGATTTACTGCACAGACCGAAGCGAGAAAAACTATTACCCAATGTCCTCAGTAAGGAAGAAGTAAAAATGATTTTGGATGCGCATTACAATATCAAACACAAAATGATGCTGTCTTTAATTTATAGTTGTGGATTAAGATGTAGCGAATTATTGGCATTGCAACCAGTACATATTGACAGCAAACGCGGTATCATTTTAATTAAGCAAGCCAAAGGAAAAAAGGATAGAATAGTACCACTGAGTTTGAAAATATTGGAGCAACTAAGAATTTATTACAAGCAGTATAAGCCGAAAGTATTTTTGTTTGAAGGACAACAAGCTGGCTTCGCTTACGACGAAAGAAGTTTGCAATTGGTATTGAAACAAGCTTTGTACAAATCGGGTATTACGAAGCCTGTGACATTACATTGGCTGCGACATAGTTATGCTACGCATTTATTAGAATCCGGAACCGACTTGAGATACATACAAGAACTACTTGGACATAAGAGTAGCAAAACCACCGAAATATATACACATGTAAGCACGAAAAGTATTCAAAATATAATTTCACCGTTCGATACATTATAAAAAAGGAAGGCTTCGCTTTGAGCGAATCCTTCCTCGCATCCACCATCAGATTATATTGATATTGAAAAGACATTTGATCCTTTATAAAAAAGGAAGGCTTCGCTTTGAGCGAATCCTTCCTCACATACATCATCGAAGTAAATGGATAATGAACAGACTTTGGATCCATGATAAAAAAAGGAAGGCTTCGCTTTGAGCGAATCCTTCCTCACATACATCATCGAAGTAAATGAATAATGAACAGACTTTGGATCCATGATAAAAAAAAGGAAGGCTTCGCTTTGGGCGAATCCTTCCTCACATACATCATCGAAGTAAATTGATAATGAACAGACTTTGGATCCATGATAAAAAAAGGAAGGCTTCGCTTTGAGCGAATCCTTCCTCACATACATCATTGAAGTAAATGGATAATGAACAGACTTTGGATCCATGATAAAAAAAAGGAAGGTTTCGCTTTGAGCGAATCCTTCCTCACATACATCATTGAAGTAAATGTATAATGAACAGACTTTGGATCCATGATAAAAAAAAGGAAGGCTTCGCTTTGAGCGAATCCTTCCTCACATACACCATTGGAGTAAACAGATTTATTTGCAAACTAAATAAATGCACAACAAATTAAACAACTCCATTTAAATTCACTATTTTTGAAAACGACTTACGAATACCCAACCTTCGGCAATCCACTTCACTGTGAGTTACCAAACCGAAGGTTTGTATCGGGTATAAGCAAGTTGTGCGATATGGTAAAGAAACCCCTACCACATCACGACAACTGCAAAAACTTAGTCTTTCCAAGTAATTGCTTTTACTGCCCACATTTGAGCCGTTTGACATTCTGTAATTGCAACAGAACACATAC
>CANJRV010000095.1 GCA_947476825.1 Bacteroidota bacterium
CTATCATAAAATCAATGCCAAGTATTTGCAAAATTATTTAGATGAGTTCTGTTACAAATTAAATCGAAGATATTTTGGCAAAAGACTTTTTGATAGACTCGTTGTAGCAGTGGCTCAGAATCTTGTGGCAAACTAAGACAGAATCAATTCATTTAATATATTGAGCGCAATTAAATCAGCATCTTTTAATAAATTGTACTGTGTCCCTAAATAAACAACATTATTTGAATTCGGTATTAAGTTAATTCCATTCTGCGTAGGAAACACTGTAGTGATTAAATCGGCAAAACTAAGTTGCAAGCTATTACACAATGGCCATAAAATATTATCGTATGAGGGTGCTTGAGTATATGTAGTTCGTAAATTAAATATTCCATGTAACGATGGAATTAAATAGTTATCTCTGCCGTAATAAAATTGCGCTAAGTTATGAGCTCCTTGAGTATTAGGATTGTATGTACCTATAATAAGAACTTTCGGCTTATAAGGGGTTTCATCTAAAATCGCACTGTTTGATTTGAATCCGTTCTCCCAGTCTTTCTGTAAAAATTTGTGTGGTATTGGCATATATCTATAAAATTTTATAATTTGTTTGAGTTACGTCTGGGCATTGGCTATAACTTACTTATCCCCGATACAAACTTTCAGTAAAGCAATTCACTGTATTGTATATTGCAGAAGATTGGGGGTTTCGTAAGCATTTCTCAAAAATAGTTAATTTGAGTTTATATTGTATTGAATGGAGATTTATCTTTTGCATAGGAAGATTACTTAGGGGCGGATTATTGGATTGCTTGGTGTTTCGGTGAACTGATTTTATGTATAACTCAACATGTCGCAGAGTGGAACATGACGTACAGCATGAAACTTTAATTTCGGGTGGTGTCCCAGCAACCAATAAGCAATAAGGAATATTCGATTAGTTTGCTAAAAGCAAAAGAATATTACTTCGGAGCGAAAGATGCTCCGAAGAAGGAAAAAAAATGCATGATTTTATTGTTATATTTGAATGCAAAAACGATTCATTTAGTAAAGCGCATATTTCCCTACAATCAATAACCCATGACCCAAACAATTAATGATTTACTATCCGCTTTTCTTCAGGTAATTGCTTTTACTTTTATTCCATTCATTTTCTTCTTATTCCTAAAAGATAAAAATGTAACTTTTTTTAAATACCTTGGTTTTACGCAGCCCACAAAGAAATCTATTGCAATAGTCATTATTGTTTCACTGCTATCCGTTTGCTCTATGATCGGTTTAGCTTTAATAGATGATGGCATCAAACAAGCCATGCTTTCACCCAATAGTGTTACTGGTAAATTTAGAGTAGAAGGTTTCAATTTAACATGTATCCTATCCATCCTCATTATGGCATTAATCAAAACATCCTTATCCGAAGAAATATTTTTTCGTGGTTTTCTTGCAAAACAACTCATCCATAAATTGGGTTTCCAAATAGGCAATAGCATACAATCCGTCATATTTGGCTTGGTACATTTACTCTTGTTTTGGGTGCTGACTAAAACAACTATTATCCCATTAATAATCATTACCATTTTTTCAACTTCTATTGGATGGATCATTGGTTATATCAAAGAAAAATATGCAAACGGCAGTGTCATTCCGGGTTGGATTGCACATGGCCTTGGCAATACGGTATCCTATCTCATCATCTCCTTTTTATTGTAATACAGCATGGAGCAAATAAAACTATCAGAACTCCTTGATCACATTCAAGACACCATACAATCTCAATTTGAAGGTGAAGCATTTTGGGTCGAGGCACAAATTACAAATGTAAAAAAGTATGCATCAACCAGGCGATGCTACTTGACATTAGAAGAATATGAAAACGGTACTAAGACAGCTGAAGCCAAAGCAGTATTTTGGGCAAATACCTACAACCAAATTGAAATCTTTGAAAAAGTAACCAAGCAAATTTTTAAAGATGGCATAAAAATAATCTGTCAAGTAAAAGTTCGATATCATAAAGTATATGGACTAAACTTGGATGTGATGCAGATAGATGTAGCCCACTCCATCGGCACTTTAGAATTAGAAAAACAACAAACACTTGAACGTCTATTAAAAGAAAACCCCACAACCATTCAGTTGTTTGATGGCATTTACCGAACCTTCAATAACCGTATAGCCCTTCCACTTGTTATCAATAAAATTGCATTGATAACCGCACCAAACTCTGATGGACAAAGAGATTTCCAACAAGAAACAAAACTGAACAAACATCAATACACATTTTTTGTAACTGAGTTTCTCACAACTATCCAAGGCGACAATGCGCACAAACTTATTTTGGAACAACTCCAATTGATTGAGCAAAGCGAAGAGCATTTTGATGTGGTTGCTATTGTTCGTGGTGGTGGTTCGCAAACAGATTTCAAGCCTTTTGATGATTATGAACTTGCAAAATATGTAGCTCATTTTCCGATTCCAATATTCACAGGTATAGGCCACGACAGAAACCAAAGTATTGTTGATTTAATGGCAAGAGAACAAAAAACACCAACTAAAGTGGCATCCCTTTTTGTGGAACGCAACTTTGAATTTGAGAACAAACTCATGGCATTAAAAACTAACTTTTTTGGATTAATTCAAGATCAACTAGAGAATGCAAAAAAGGAATTAGAGAATGCAAAACGCATGGTCAAACTCGCTAGCCCGCAAGCCATATTGGACAGAGGTTTTGCTATTATCACTATCAACAATAAAATAATAACTGACCCGAAAGACATCAAAGAAAATGCAGAACTGCAAACCATATTAAGAAACGAAACAATTTTTAGTACCGTAATTAAAAAGACAAAAAATGAAACCCGAACTGACCTATAGCGAAGCCTATGCAAAACTGGAAGACCTTGTTGAACAGCTTGAAGATGGAGGTATACAGCTTGACCAACTTGCAGAGAAAGTGAAACAAGCAAATGAACTTATTGTCATTTGCGAGAATAAATTGCGTGGTATTGAAATAGAAATTAAAGAGGCTAGTGAGAATGTTTAATCATGATGTATAAAAAAATTGTGGGTGATAATATCAACCATGTCGTAAAAAAGGTTAATCAAATGACGTATAAAAAAATTGTTGGTGATAACACCAACAATGGCGTAAAATTTATGCCAAACCAAATTACAACAATACACCTATATCAACAATGGATATATATATTACTAAGTTACAAGATACTATTATACTAAGTAAAAACAATTGCTATTCTTGCAAATATCCAATAAGAAAAAAACTAATTGTAAAAAAAAATGAAACAGTTGTTATTTATTGTAAAGGTTTTCTAGCATACTATTTAGATTATTAAATATTGAAAAAAAACCGTTCTTAGTAGCATTGGTTGTTCAATTTCCAATCCCATGGTTTGTGTCTTCACAAACCACTATCTTGTCTGGTTTGTGAAGACACAAACCATAGAGAGATATTTTAATTTTTCGAAAAAAAGAAGCCATAAAAAAAGACCTCGCCTAAACGAAGTCTTCTTTTTTATTATGGTTTACTGTTCTAATTTTCTTACCAAACCTTTGCTCTTGCGGCTTCTGGCTTGTACATTTTATTTGTTTCTTTCACATTGAACGCTGCATAGAAAGGTGCAAAGTTGGTCAATGGTCCATTACAACGATGTTGCCCTGGAGAATGAGGATCAGTTACTAAACGTGTAGCAGCTTCTTCATCACGGATGTTTTGACGCCATACTTGCGCCCAACTTAAAAAGAATCTTTGGTCTGGTGTAAAGCCATCAATCTTCGTTGTATCCTTTCCTTGTTTTGTCATTTTGAATGCATCATATCCAATGGTAACCCCACCAAGATCTGCAATATTTTCACCCAAAGTCAATGCGCCATTTACATGCTTATCATCCAATATCGTGAATGCATCATATTGCTCTTTCACCATTTTAGTTTTTGCATCAAAACGTGCTTTATCTTCTGTGCTCCACCAGTTTTTCAAATTACCATCTGCTGCATATTGGCAACCTTGGTCATCAAAACCATGTGTCATTTCGTGACCAATTACGGCACCAATACCACCATAAATTGCAGCATCATCAACATGCAAATCAAAGAATGGATATTGCAAAATACCAGCAGGGAAAACGATTTCATTGAATGCAGGATTGTAATAGGCATTAACAGTAGGCGGTGTCATTCCCCAAATGGTTTTATCTACTGGTTTACCTAATTGATTAATCATGAATTTGTATTCAAACACGGAAGATGCCATTAAATTTTTTGCATAAGAATCTCTTACTATTTCTAAACCAGTATAGTCTTTCCATTTATCAGGATAACCAATTTTTTTAGTGAAGGCGTGTAATTTTTCAATTGCTTTTACTTTTGTGCTATCATTCATCCAATCCAAAGTTTTGATGCGTGCTTCAAAAGCAATTTGTAAATTATTGACCAATTCAGACATTCTAGCTTTTGCTTCAGCAGTAAAATATTTATCGCTATACATTTTGCCCAATTGCTCTCCTACTGCACCATCTACAGTACCCATTACGCGTTTCCAACGTGGCTTTTGCTCTTTTTGTCCACGCATGGTTTTACCATAAAAATCAAAATGCTCTTGGTCAAATGCAGTACTCATTGCACCAGCCATATTATTAATTGCATGCCATTTCAAATATATTTTCCAATTGTCGACAGGTACGGTTTTTACCATATTTGACAAGGCAGTAAAGAAATCTGGTTGCGCTACTATTACTGTATCTTGGTTGTTTACCATCATTTTACCGAATAGCATTTTCCAATCCATACCAGGTGTCTTTGTTGTAAGCGCAGACAATGATAATTTATTGTAAGTTTTATAAGGGTCTCTCATGGTCACTCGGTCCATACTTACTTTTGCCATTGCAGTTTCCATTTCCATAATGATAGCCGCATGTTTAGTTGCATCTGCTTCTGATTCACCAGATAACTTCAACATGTTTGCAATATGAATGACATATTTCGCACGAATACCTGTTTCTCTTGGGTCTGGTTTTAAATAATAATCACGATCAGGTAAGCCTAAGCCACCTTGCGACAAATTACAAATATTCTTTGTTACTTCTTTATCATCCGGTCCAACATAAAATCCAAACAATGGATTCATGTCTAAAGTTACTTCTCGCGTAATTTCATTCAACAAGGAAGCAGGATCTGAAATGCTATTGATTTTATCTAGCTCTGGTTGAATAGCTCCAATGCCTATTTTTTCAATAGCTGCCGAGTCCATACCAGAAGCATATAAGTCGCCTACCATTTGTTCGGGACTTCCTTTAGCAGCGCCAGTTTTAGCTGCTGTTTCTTCTAATAAACCTTTTAGTGCTTTCTTATTAAATTCTTCCAACAAATTAAAACTGCCCCATCTTGTTTCTGAAGCAGGAATGCTATTGGTTTTCATCCATGCGCCATTGGCATAAGCATAGAAATCGTCAGCAGGGTTTACAGTAGTATCAATATTTTTCGTATCGATAAATTTGGTTCCTTCTGGTAAGGAGGAAAATTCCCCGCCCTTCGTTGTCCCTTTATCTTGACAAGAAGCTAGTCCAAGCACAGATGCTGTAGCGAGAAACAGAATAGATTTTATTTTCATTTGTTTTAAATTTCGGGCAAAAATAAGGTAATCCATTTCTTATTAACAAAAAAAGGATAGACGGTAAAAAAGGATGGATTTGATTGGGTAATGATTTTATTTAGATGAAGATTATTGGCGATATAGCAAGGGGCTGCACCCCTCGCTAGTATATGTTGCCCTTTAAGCAAGGGGCTGCACCCCTCGCTGGTATATGTTGCCCTTTCAGGGCTTGGGGTTTGATGCTCTCATTTTCGCTCTCGCTCTCCTAAAAGGATTCCTTTTAACTTTATATGGTAATATTAAATAGTTTCCTATTTTTACACCCGTGAATTTTCTGTATCCCCTTTTTACTTTTGCTGCCTTACTTATAGCCGTTCCCATTCTGATTCATTTATTTAATTTCAGAAAATACAAGAAAGTTTTTTTTCCTGATATTCGATTTTTGAAGGAACTGCAAGAACAAACGCAAAAGAGTTCTACTTTAAAACATCTGCTCATCTTAATCAGCCGCATATTGGCAGTATTATGTTTAGTGGCAGCATTTGCACAGCCTTATTTTAGCAAGGATGCAGAAAAAATAACCGCAGGACCAAAAGCCGTAAGCATTTTCATTGACAATTCCTTTAGTATGGGTATTGAAAAAAATGCATTGTCGCTTCTTGATTTAGCCAAAGGAAAAGCAAAATCTATCATCGAAAGTTATAGTAGCAATGATCAATTTCAATTATTGACGAATGAGTTTGGGTATGATGAAAATAAATTTTTGACCAAGCAAGAAGCCTTACAACAAGTTGGTCAAATTCAACTTTCCGCAAAGACAAAAAAGCCAGATATCATCCTGGAAAAACAAAAGTTGTTATTGAATACCGTTCCTAACGCAACAAAACAAATTGTATTCATTTCCGATTTTCAAAAAAATAATTTCCCAGAAAACCTTACTACCACCGATTCTATTCGCAAGTATTTTATTTCGGTGAATGCAACACAAATACAAAATATTTCATTGGATACCGTTCTATTTGAAACGCCATCTCTCCTATTGAATGTTGCTAATCCAATGCTGGTCAAATTGAAAAACAATGGTGATGAAGATGCCAACACTTCTATTACAGTTAAGGTAAATCAGCAACTAAAAAGCGTTGTAAACGTGACACTCAAAGCACATGAAAGCAAACAGGAATCAATTTCTTTTTCTACATCAACCGCTGGCGCACAACAAATTCAAGTGTATATCAACGACAATCCAATTAGCTTTGATGATACCTTTTTTGTTGCAGGAAAAGTGAATGCAAGTTATGCGGTTATGGTATTGAATCAAACCAACGCAAATGCATTTTTAAGTTCTGTATTCCCGCCTGGCTCACCTTTCAAATTGGATAATAATAATGTCAATTCAGTGAATCCTACGCTACTGAAAAATTACTCGCTGATTATTTTGAATAGTGTTATTAACCTTAGTCCAGCACTTACAGAAGGACTCAGCACATTCGTAAATAATGGTGGTACCTTATTGGTTTTTGCACCCACTTCAAATAATACGGGGAATCTAAATGCATTTTTAAGCAATACAGCCGGCTGCACCTATTCGCAATTAAGTGCCGACAAATCCTTTGTGACTAACTACAATAAGTCGCATGCATTATTTACTGATTTATTTGTCAAAACCCCTGATAATATTGACTTACCGATTGCTTACCAACATTTTCAAATAGATCATGCAGCATTGAGTAATGAACAAAAATTATTTACTTTTTCAACTGGCAATTCGTTTTTAAGTGCTTATAAAGTTGGCAATGGTAATATTTATACTTGCGCTTCAAGTGCAGAAGCAAACGCAAGTACTTTTCCAAAATCCTATTGGTTTTTACCACTCATTTATAAGATGGCATATAGTAGTTCGGGTAATACCATCAATGCCTTAACCTTAGGCAGAAACGAAAGTATGACCATCAACAATACCAAAATAAATGATAAAACGATCTACCATATTTCGGGCAAAGGAATAGATGCCATTCCAGTGCAAAGAGCCATTGGCAGTAAAATGCAAATTCAAATGAATGAAGCTATTACCAATGCTGGATTGTATTCCATCTTTTTACCGAACACAAAAGACTCAACAGACATTGGCATTAATTACGATCGTGCAGAATCAGATTTAAGTTTTTGGAAAGTAGAAGATTTAAAAAAAACGACCCATTTAAAAAATGCGGAATGGCTTTCTGAAAATATCAATGCAGTGAGTAGCATCAATGAATTACAACATGGAATACCGCTTTGGAAAATTGCTATCTTGTGTACTTTGCTTTTCTTATTGATAGAAATCTTACTTATCCGTATCATGAAATAAATGGACAACAAAAAAATGAATATGCAATTACTCATCAAGAAAGTGACAATCATTTCACCGACAAGTAAATACCATTTAAAGAAAAAAGATATTCTAATAAGCAATGGAATCATTGACAAAATTGCAGATTCAATCGTTGAAAAAAATGCCAAAGTAATAGAAGGAAAAGGGTTGTATGTGAGTGTTGGTTGGATGGATTTATTCGCCGATTTTTGCGACCCTGGCCATGAACAAAAAGAAACTTGTATCACAGGTAGCAAAGCCGCAGCTGCTGGCGGTTATACTGATGTTTGTCTGATACCAAATACCAACCCAAGCAATAGCAGTAAATCAACTGTTGAATATCTAAAAAACAATTCTACTATCGTTAACCTCCACCCTATTGGCTCCATTTCGAAAAACATAGAAGGGAAAGATTTGGCGGAGATGTATGATATGCGATTGAGTGGTGCGATTGCATTTAGTGATGGTAAAAAACCAGTGCAACAAAGTGGACTTTTATTGAAAGCTTTAGAGTATATCAAAACTTTCGATGGCATGGTTATCGAAATTCCGGAAGACTATTCTATCGCACAAAATGGCCAAATGCATGAAGGTGAAATGTCTACAAGACTAGGTATGCAAGGCAAAGCAAGTATTGCGGAGAGCATACATTTACAAAGAAATATTGAATTGCTGCAGTACACACAATCCAAATTACATGTCACTGGCGTAAGTACACAAAAAGGCATTGAACTCATTCGACAAGCAAAAAAGAAAGGATTAAACATCACTTGCTCTGTAACACCACATCATTTATTGCTTACCGATAATCAATTAATAACCTATAATAGTCTATACAAAACAACACCTCCTTTACGAACGGAAGTCGATAGAAAAGCACTCGTCAAAGGTGTATTAGACGGAACAATTGATTGCATAGCAACACACCACACACCACAAGATTGGGATTCGAAACAAGTTGAATTTGAATATGCCAAAGAAGGCATGATTGGCTTACAAACTGCATTCTCTCTGCTTTTGTCAGTCAATGAAAACATCCCATTAGAAACATGGATTCATTTATTGACCGATGCACCTAGAGAAATACTACAAATAGACAAGCCAGAGATTGCAGAAAAATCGAAAGCCTGTTTGACACTTTTTAATACCCATGAAAAATGGAATTTTGATGCCACAACTAATAAAAGTAAATCAACAAATTCACCTTATTTCGGACAAACATTGACAGGCAAAGTAATTGGCATTATCAACAATAATCAATGGCATTTTAATGAATAAAAAAATATCTACGCGAATTGGAATACTAACGGCTTTGGCGATTCAATGTTATTTGATTGCGATACAACGATTTATATCCAATGCCCATCCGAACCTCATTTTATTTCAATTTTTATTTCTTTTTGTTGGGCTGTTTGCTTCTGGTTTATTGCTATTTCGCCATTATGCTGATATTAAATTTATCGATGCATTTACACATCATATCAAAACCCTTTCTGTGATCATTGTATTGATGGTCATTTGTAATTCCATTCTATTTTTAATTTTTAATAAAAATGAGCCGACGCAAAATCTAACTTTCATCATGATGAAAACTATTTTTTCTTTTGCTTTGAGTGGTCTGCTAAGTTCTCTTTTTAGTTCATTCCTTTTAATTACATTTACAAAAAAATAAACCTTGGATTTATCAGTTATCATACCTTTTTTAAATGAAGAAGAATCCTTACCAGAATTAATTTCTTGGATAGAGACCGTGATGAAACAACATCGCTTCTCTTATGAAGTCATTTTAATTGATGATGGCAGTGTAGATAATAGTTGGGATATTGTACAAAAATGTCGTGCGAATAATAGCCAAATTAAAGGCATCAAATTTCAAAGAAATTATGGCAAGTCGGCTGCGCTAAATGAAGGATTCAAAGCCGCACAAGGAGACTATGTAATCACGATGGATGCTGACTTACAAGATTCTCCAGATGAAATTCCAGCTTTGTTGGCGATGATTAAAAATGGAAAATTTGATATCGTCAGTGGATGGAAAAAGGAAAGGCATGATAATACATTGACCAAAAATCTTCCTTCTAAATTATACAACTCAGTTACTGGTAAAATGAGTGGCGTGAAATTGCACGACATGAATTGCGGACTAAAAATATATAGAAGTAAGGTCATCAAATCTATTGAGGTATATGGCGAAATGCATCGTTATATTCCTGTATTGGCTAAATGGGCTGGCTTTAAAAAAATAACAGAGAAAGCAGTTATTCATCAAGCTAGAAAATATGGCGTAAGTAAGTTTGGCTGGGAAAGATTTATCAATGGCTTTTTAGATTTAGCATCCATTTTATTTGTAGGCAAATATGGCAAAAAGCCGATGCATATTTTTGGTTTATGGGGCACTATTGTATTTCTCATCGGTGCGCTCATTTGGATTTATTTAGGAATAGAAAAGTTTGCTTTCTCGAAATATAATATGACCGACAGACCTTTATTTTACGTAGGTATTATTTCATTGGTCATTGGCACACAACTATTTTTAGCTGGATTTATTGGCGAATTAATTTCCAGAAATTCAAGTGACAGAAACTTCTACCATATTGAAGAAAAAGTTGGGCTGTAAGTAAAAATACTTCTTGCCAACATGGATATTATTTTCAATATTCATTTTAGCAAACTAAAAATGTAAGGAAAGGAATACCCGCTAATAATATTTTAATATTTGATGTTGAATTAGTAGATAGGTAGTAATCCCATAGCGTATTTTTTAATTAAAAAATAAATGCTATTGGGATAATATATTTTGTAGAGAAACTTAAAAAGCCATCAGAGAAACTTGGTGGCTTTTTTGTGTGGATGAATATGTATTTACCAATAGAATGACAAATTAAAAATGTCTTTCATTCAAGCTAAAGAACATGACCAAGCTTCTGAACAAAACTTCATCATTTTTCAGCTTTGCTTGTGCTGTCCTATAAAAAAGCAAGCCTATCTATTGTTACAATACATAATGTGTGAATCATGTAACTTAATTTAAATATTGTGTTATCAGGATCTTTCCAATAGCATAGATCTTTGACCAAGGTATTTCAATAATTAAATTTTGATCAAAAAGAGTTTATGATTTTATTTTATTTACGCAAGTTTTCCAAATCACTTTGCAATTTAGTGGCAAAGAATATAAAGGCTCTAGAAAAAACCTTTCATAATTTAAGTCAGCAAAGTCATTCACGATTTTCTAGGATTTCCTTAAAAAAACAGAAGTTCAAGTTATCTAATACACTAAGATATACTTCAAAAAGGCTAATTCAGTATTGTATTTCTCATTTAGAAACAACCCAAGAAACCCCTCCATAAAATATTGCCTGCATCACAAATCTAAAATATCAATTAATAAAATTAAAAAAAATATCAATGAAAAACATACATTTACTCACTACTGTCCAACTACGACTACTCCCAATTCTTTGAAGTTGTTTTAAACAGGCTGTTTTAAGGAATAATATTTTTTGTCGATTTGAATTCACTTAGCTTCAAAAGCTATGAATTCCGGTCGAAGCTTACTATCACAGATATTGACATACATACCAAAATATCAATTAGA
>CANJRV010000096.1 GCA_947476825.1 Bacteroidota bacterium
AGGAATTAAAAAAATTATATTCGGCTTTATTAATGGACATAAAGCCATTCCATAAAAGAAAATCTGTTGTACACAAACCGGAACTCAAAAAAAATGAAACCCTTTTGTATCAAAGGTTTATAGAATAGTAACTGCAATGTGGGTTAATTTTATGTAGGTTTTCGGATGCTGAAGTTGAATATTCCGCAGAGCTAGCAATTATGTAATTCCCTACTGTGAATTTATTTTATCACCTACTAAAAATTACTCGATATGCATCAGTAGTGAAATATTGATAAAAAGCTATTTCAAGCATATTCTTATTTAGCAATTTTAATTTGCAATCATAAGGCGGCCAATTTGCAGCTGTCCCATTCGTGTAGATACTATCTTTATCTATAATAAAACTGTAATTCCCTACTCCATGCTTTATTCCTTCTATTTGAACATAGAAATTACCAACTTTCGAGAAACTAATTTGATATTTTGATGAATCATCAATAACCCATTTTCCTAAAATATCACATACTGCAATTTTAGTATTCTTATTTATGTTTCTTATTTCCTGCACACTTGATTGCGCTGTGGCATCATAATGTAACATCATGCTCATTAATAATAATCCCAAACCAGTTATTTTAATCATTGCGTTTTATTTAGTACTCGTGTTTCATCATGTGCATGTTTGCAAGTTTGAATATTTTAAATATACATTCAGTATTCTGCCACTTCGATCCATTTATCCGTATGAATATCTTTCAACCGAACTAAGAAAAAAGTTTTAAATCCTTGGTTTTATATTCTATATCATAAACTAAAATGTCATCATTCGGAAGATCTGGATATGAATTAAATGATTTGGCAGTTGATTTTATTAAATAAGAATTGTCGTTTAGTTTTTTTTCAACAAATGCAAAACTCCACAAATCAGACGAATAGGAAAATTTAGATTTTTCTGGAACATAGCTGTTCAATTTCTTCAGAAAAATACCGTCTTTGGGAATGATTTCTATTTCTTTCACTCCATTCTTTTGTACAAGATAGGTTTTATGCCACGAGAACTCTCCGTTTAGTGTGTACCAAGAAATTACTTCGCCAGGAATCTCTTCATGAAGTTCTGGTTTTTTTTAAAATTCAACATGGTCTTTTGAAAATCTACTAAGACTTTCTCCGTATAGTTTTTATGTTTGAATCTAGCTTGTAACTGCTGTACAGTAAAGGTTTCAGCAGATTTTTGTGCAAATAAATGACAACAAAAAATGAGAAGAAGTAAGAAGGTGAATGTAATTTTTTTCATGAAATGTAAATGTATTAATTATTCGCTATGGGTTGTATAATACGATTTGAATTTTGTCTTTTAGTTTGTACAAATTAACCAACTTGATTATTTAGTTTTTCTGTTGGTGGAAGGCCAACCGATAGGTGAAATCTATAAGTTACTTTTCATTCATCTTCTAATATAAAATTAATTTCCATCATCATAATTTTAATACAGAAGAAAATGCGATAGTCAACAAATATCCTATTAAGGATGATTAGCACACACACAAATAAAAATTACATCTAATCTAAAAACAATCGGATATTTACTTTTTAAAAATAATAATCCAATTCATGTTTCGAAAAGCATATCATTTAGCAAATAAATATACCAAGCCTTTTATTGTCGCCATGCGTTTTTTTGATCAACGAGTAGAGGTTGGTTTGGGTTCTTTCGTACTCATCAATAAAGACGGATGGATGATGACAGCCGCACATAATTTTGGTGTTGCATTTGGTTTTAATGAACACAAATCGCTCATCCAATCGCATCAAGAAAAAACAATCGCTATTCTGAACAATGATCAAATACATGAAGTAGAAAAGAAGAAAATGCTGCAACAATTACAGCCAAATAAAAACTGGATTACTCACTTTTCATTTTTAGTAAATGGTCAACCGAATGCCATTTTAGAAAATTATATTTATGGCGAACATGACCTAGCATTGTTCAGAATAAATCCTGCAGTATTGGATGAGAATAGCATTTACCCAAAGTTTATTAATCCCAAGCAGATAAGCCCTGGTACTAGCTTATGCAAACTTGGATTCCCTTTTGTGGAAGTAAAAGCCACCTTTGATGAAAAGACCCAACAGTTTATATTTCCGAAAAATTTATTGCCATTACCTCTATTCCCAATGGAAGGAATTTATACTAGAAATATGCATAGAGGAATGAGTGGCGATGGAATAGATATTCTCTTTTTAGAAACTTCTTCACCAGGTGTGAAAGGACAAAGCGGTGGACCTATGTTCGATACTGCCGGAAATATTTACGCTATTCAATCTCAGAATATGACAGTCAATTTAGGCTATAAAGGAACCATAGAAGAAAATGGGTTGAAGATCGAAGAGAATCAATTTCTAAATGTTGGTATTGGTGTGCATCCACTAACTATTGAGAAGTTGCTGCAAAAGCATGGGATTAAATATGAGCGAGCGGAAGTAGCTGATTAATAACGTAGCATTTATTTTAAAAAAAATACACTACAGTGTTCCTACGTAAGCATTTATTTCTTTTATAAAAATGTGGTACGCATAACAATTGGTGGCTTGCGCTTCACTACAGTTTATTATTAGTTGGCTATTAGTCCTTTAATAAGTCAGGTATTTTGTTTGGATTTTGTCTGCTATCCCAAATTTTTAATATTGAAATAATATTCAAATTGATTTTATAAAAAATTAGGTAATCTCCCACAATTAAAAACCTAATCTCATCATAATCTGTTGGCTTCCCTAATAATGTAATTCTTAATAATGACTCAATGTGCTTATTAAATATGGCATTGAGTTTCCGACTGTATATATTGGATTTATTACTGTTATTCCAATAGATGAAAATTTCTTTCCTATCTAATCTCGCGTTGAGTGTCCACTCTATTTTGAAAACCATTCTTCTATTTCAATTTTTGAATCATCATGAGAAATTACTCTCCCATTTTTAAGGTCGTCAAGACCTTGATTTATTGCTATTTTTTGTTCATTGGATAGGCAATAAACTTCAAAATTATCTTCCCCAATATCCAGAATTCGGTATACTTCTTCCAAGATTGAATCATCATTGGTGGATTCTATTTTTTCAATTAGTTGTTTCTTCAATTCTACAGTTAACATGTTGATTAGTTG
The DNA here is from genome assembly GCA_947476825.1 of Bacteroidota bacterium. Taxonomy (GTDB): domain Bacteria; phylum Bacteroidota; class Bacteroidia; order Chitinophagales; family Chitinophagaceae; genus OLB11. Next base: position 3,145 of record CANJRV010000096.1, read on the forward strand.
TTTCTCCAAAGATAAAAAAACATTTCTAAAATTCTACCTTGTAAGTTAGATGTTTTTATAAAGATCTAACTGTGCTAGCAATAAACATTTATTTTTTTATAAAAAGATTGTTGTGGTGTCACTTCATCAACTTCATCCTTCTCAAAATTTTCTTTTCATAATTCCAGAAAAAACGAAATTGACCGAATGGGATAGAAATGATTAAAATGAGCACTTGATATCCAAATAAAAGAACCGCAATTTTCGTAATCCAAAAAGCAAATGAATATTTTTCAATCTCAAGCCAAGTAGTGATTTGACGGGATAGATAAGCTGTTGTTGTTCCAGTAATTGCAAATACACAGATGATTAAAAATAATTGCCACCCGCCTACTTTCCAGCGTTTTTGTAAATTCTCGAGCATGTAAAAAAAGTCTTTAAATTAATCTTTGTTTACATCACTCACTTGGTGAATATCCATTAATAATTTAGGTTCACGACCACCCATTACCTTACTAAATGTTTCGCTACCTTTCATCATTTTCATGTAATGACCTTGTGCTATCACACTATGTCTATTCACAACGGTAGGACCTTCGATCACCCAATCTTTAGTTTCTTTTTTATCAAAACGGCATGTATTGCAAATCCATCCCGGCTTGCCATCTTTGGTATTATCTGCCACTTCTCCCCATACATCTTTGCGAGCAGTTACACGCAATACATCATCACCTCTATACCATAATGTTACTTCACCACAGCATGTTTTACAATCACGATGCGCAGTAACAGGCTTGGTAAACCAAACTCTATTTTTAAATCTAAAAGTTTTGTCGGTCAATGCACCTACTGGACAAACATCAATCATATTACCACTAAAATCATTATCAATTGCTTTCGAAATATACGTTGAGATTTCGGCATGATCACCTCGTTCTAGTATACCATGACTTCTACAATTCGTCAATTGATCTGCAACGTAGGTACATCGATAGCACAGAATACATCGAGTCATGTGCAATTGAATATAAGGACCTATATCTTCTTTTTCAAAAGTGCGACGATCAAATTCATAGCGTGTGCCTGCTTTGCCGTGCTCATAACCAAGATCTTGTAAATGACATTCACCTGCTTGATCGCAAACAGGGCAATCCAAAGGATGATTCATTAATAAAAACTCAACCACACCTGCTCTTGCTTCTTTTACTTTTTCACTGGTAATATTTTTGACAACCATACCATCCATCACACCTGTGCGGCAACTGGCTTGTAGCTTGGGCATTGGACGAGGATCCTTAGCAGAACCTGCAGCAATTTCCACCAAACAAGTACGACATTTTCCACCACTACCTTCTAACTTGCTGTAATAGCACATCGCTGGAGGCGTAACATCACCGCCAATCATGCGTGCGGCTTGTAATACGCTTGTTCCTGGATTTACTTCTATGCTTATATTATCAACTGTTACGGTAAGAGTTGTCTTTGCAGGTGTTTGTACATCGCTCATGCGGCAAAAGTAACACCTAATGTCCAAAATCCAAATCCCAAAGTTGAAATCCCAAAAATCAAACCTCAAATTCCAAAGAACGAATTCAAATTCGATCATTTTCAAATGTTCAAATTCCCCAATTTTCAAATTTAGTTTCTCAACACTAACTACTCACTACTTTCAACTTACGCCTTACTACTTACGCCTTACTACTTACGCCTTACGCCTTTCTACTTACGCCTTACCACTTACTACTTACGCCTTTCTACTTTCTAAACCTGAAACACACCCACATTCATTTCTTTTTCTATCGGCGCGTGATTGGCTGCTGCTATGCCTTCTGAAATTACCTTTCTTGTGTCCATTGGATCTATGATTGCATCAATCCACAAACGTGCTGCTGCATAATAAGCAGTAGTTTGTTCAGCATACTTTGCAATGATATGATCTAGCATTTCTTTTTCTTTTTCTGGAGTGATGGTTTCGCCTTTGCTTTTCAAGGCAGCAACTTGTATTTGTAACAATACTTTAGCCGCTTGCTCGCCACCCATCACAGCAATTTTTCCATTTGGCCAAGCATAGATGAATCGTGGGTCATACGCTTTGCCACACATCGCGTAATTGCCTGCACCATAAGAGTTTCCAATGATAATCGTAATTTTTGGCACAACCGAATTGGACACTGCATTCACCAATTTGGCACCGTCTTTAATAATGCCACTATGCTCACTTCTACTGCCTACCATAAATCCAGTAACGTCTTGTAAAAACACCAATGGAATTTTCTTTTGGTTACAATTCATGATAAATCGTGCAGCCTTATCCGCACTATCATTATAGATAACACCACCTAATTGCATTTCTTTTTTACCACTTTTTACAATGGTACGTTGATTGGCTACAATGCCCACTGCCCAACCATCTACACGACCATAACCACATACTATCGTTTTACCATAGTCCTTCTTAAATTGATCAAAAACCGAGTCATCTACTATTCGTTCTATCACTTCCACAATATCATACGGCTTATTATTTTGTGCCGATACCAAACCAAAAATTTCTTGCATATCCTTTACTGGCATAGCAGGTTTTATTCGATCAAAACCAGCATCTTGTGGTTTCCCAATCTTGTCTATGATACGCTTAATTTGATCTAAACATTCCTTCTCCGTTTTGAACTTATAATCCGCAATACCACTGATTTCCGTATGCGTAACTGCACCACCTAATGTTTGCAAATCAACATCTTCACCTATCGCTGCTTTTGCCAAATAAGGTCCAGCCAAAAAGATAGATCCATTTTCTTCCACCATTAAAGTCTCGTCGCTCATAATGGGTAAGTAAGCACCACCTGCAACACATGAGCCCATCACCGCTGCAATTTGAGTAATACCCATGCTACTCATGCGTGCGTTGTTTCGAAAGATGCGACCAAAATGTTCTTTATCAGGAAAAATTTCGTCTTGCATTGGCAAATAAACCCCAGCACTATCTACCAAATAAATGATAGGTAATTTATTTTCTATCGACATTTCTTGCAAGCGTAAATTCTTTTTTCCTGTAATCGGAAACCATGCCCCAGCTTTTACCGTTTGGTCATTCGCCACAATAATACATTGACGACCTTTGATATAACCAATGCCCGCAACAGTACCACCAGCAGGGCATCCACCATGTTCCTTATACATTTCATATCCAGCAAATGCCATCATTTCTACAAAATTCGAATCCTTGTCTATCAAATAATCGATACGTTCACGAGGACTCATTTTGCCCTTTTCTTTTTGCTTGGCTAATGCTTTATCTCCTCCACCTTTTTCAATAATGGCCAATTTCTTTTTCATATCGCTAAGCAATAGCTTCATACCATCTTCATTCTTGTTGAATTCTAAGTTTATTTTTTTGGACATGTTTCTAATTTTCTTATTTGAGAATAGGCGACAAATATAGAAATTAAAAAAGCAGAAAAGCGAATCAAAAACCTCGGTATTCTAAAATTTCATGAATGCAATGCCTATACCTAAATAATATTAAAAATTGGAGGGCGGCACACACGTCCTGACGATAAATGTCAGGATCCGTTTCCACTCAAAGCAGCGAAATGCAGACTTTTCGCTGCAATCTTTTTGTTGCAAAGTCAACAAAAAGGATTTTCGCTACAATTTTTGCCGCAATACAGTCACTAAATGAAATTATATGGATAATTAGGTCGGCTAAACTATAAAAGTAATGAGAAAAAGGAAACCAAATATGTATTAAAGAAAGAGTACTTTCAGTTTATGCGCCTTTATGAGTAGGAGTTTGTTGCTCCCTTCTCCTTCAGGAGAAGGGTTGGGGATGAGGTCTAACAAAGCAAGTTTTTCATCTAAAATTTAGTATCACCATCATGTCTTGCTATTTCTCTACTCAATTACACAATTCCATATCATCATATTTGTATTGCGGATGCGCAGTTGACTTTGCCTTATTAATTTGAATAGAAAATTTTACATTGAAACTGTAATAAAAATCATTGTTACTTGGATTACCTCTTTGTTGGTTAGTGACAAATGGATTATCTGGATCAATGAGATTAGATTTATTGTTTACCATTTTGGCAAGCTGCGCATCATCGGTATTTAAATATTTATCGAAGAGAGAAGCATCAATATACGTTGTGCTCACATCATCCAAATAGTCGGTATGCAATTTTCGTCCAACAAACTCAAATGCCAAGCTAGTCTTGATTCCCAAAGGATAAACAAATCCAATACCATAAGGTAAATTCGATTGTGTCAAAGCATAAGTTTTACGAGATTCGTACTCTGCAAATCCTTGACCTTCAGTGTGCAAAGACGCTAAATCTACCCAAACATTATCTTGTACAATATCATCGTAATAACTGCCTTGTGGATTGAAACTAAAGATGCCAATACCGAATAGAAGATAAGGTTGAAAATTCCATTGATGCAATTTACAACGACTAGAAATAAATTTAAACGGATACAATTCTACCAACAAAGAGCCTTCTACAATTTTACTTTTAAAATCTAAATTTCTTTTGAATCTAGTATAGGCTGCATCCTCTTTATTTTTATACTCTGCATCTTGATCACTTCCTGCGATATTTCCATTTACATAACTCAATCTATATCCGATCGCTTCTTTCCAAATATGAGAAAGAGAAACACCATACATAAAAGTTTTCTGCTTGAAATTATTGTCTCGAATAAATTTATGCCCCATGCCAGAATTGCCACCCAGGTCGCCCAAATAATTGGAAGGTCCAAAGGAAAAGGATAAGAAGGTAGATTTTTGAGCAGATTTTTTTGTGGTACTATTTTTTATTTCTTGCGTATTTCCATTATAAAATCCTGCAATCTGAGACCAAGCATGTTGACCACAAAAAAGGAAGACTATCCATAAAGAAATTTTGGAAATGCGCATGGTTAAAAATTAAATTTAGTTTTCTTCAGCCGAACTACCCAACATTAAATACGCTTTTATAAAACCGTTCAATTCACCATCCATTACTGGATTCACATTACCCACTTCATAATCTGTTCTATGATCCTTAATCATTTTATAAGGATGAAAAACATAAGAACGAATTTGCGAGCCCCACTCTATTTTCTTTTTGCTCGAATTGGTTTTATTTTTTAATTCTTCTTGTCGTTGCAATTCCTTTTCATACAATTGCGACTTCAACATTTTCATTGCTTTATCTCTATTATCGCCTTGGGTTCGTGCTTGTTGACATTCCACAATAATGCCACTGGGTATATGTTTCAGACGAACAGCCGTTTCCACTTTATTTACATTTTGTCCACCCTTGCCACCTGCTCTAAAAAAGTCCCATTCAATATCTGCGGGATTCACTTCTATTTCTATCGTATCATCTACCAATGGATAAACAAATACAGAAGCGAAAGAAGTATGTCGTCGAGCATTGCTATCAAAAGGAGAAATGCGCACCAAACGATGCACCCCATTTTCGGATTTTAATTGTCCAAATGCGAATGGTCCTTCTATCTCTATCGTGGCTTGTTTAATGCCTGCACCATCACCCCATTGCACGTCTATTTCACTGACTTTAAAACCATTTTTTTCGCCATACATTCTGTACATGCGCAAAAGCATTTCTGCCCAATCTTGGCTCTCTGTTCCGCCAGCGCCAGAGTTGATAGTCATCACAGCAGGCATCTCATCTTCTGGATGATTCAATGTACTTTTAAATTCCAATTCATCAATATTAGACATGGCAATTTCATGCGCTTCTTTCACATCTTCTTCCTCGGCTTCACCTTCTTTCCAAAATTCAAAAAGTACCGCAAAATCTTCCACACTGCTTTTGGTTTTTTCAAATAAATCTATCCAAAAAGAATTGGTTTTTATTTCTTTCAAAATACCAGTTGCACGGACATTATCATTCCAAAAACCATCTGACAAACTGAGTTGTTTATCATTGGTAATTTTATTTCTCTTTTCTTCTACGTTTAAAAATTGTCCCAAAGCTGTTACTCGCTCTCGCATAGCTTTGAGTTGCTCTATTGTCATGCGACAAAAATAGTTTTTAAATAAATGAATTGTGTATACATGAACAATTATTTTGAGAATCGTTTTTTGATTTGGGGATTCTAACCTTTAGGAAAAAAAGTAGCCATAGCCTTTAGACTATTTAATTCTTTTTATATCAGTAATTTCTTGTTTGAATAATTTATTGATCATCCGGAGAGCACGGTTTGTATCTTTAAAATATCTTTCTTCCACAAGTATGTTACCTCTGAAATATTCACCTTTCTGCAAAGGATATTTATCAATTGAATTCCTTACTTGTGCAATGTGCCTTCTGGAAAAAATTACACCATTCTTTTTTTCAATATGAAGTGTATCACGAGCATAAAGAGTATCGACATGGGATATCATTTCATAGAATATCCCACATGTATATCTTTTATTATTTATCTTATAAGTCGTATCCTTGCCTGTATACACAGTTTTCTGATAATCATAACTGAAAATTTCTGAAGGAGTAATGATGGTATCATACGGAATAAATGAAAATATCTTTTTCCAAACAGAGTCTACAGTATAAGAATGAATATATATACTTTGAGAGGCTTTTAAATCTGAGCTATCCCTTTTTTGGATAATTACAGGCAAATAAGCATAAACAAATTTCCCACGCTTTTCGTATTTATAAGTTTCGGGCTGTCCAAAAGAGTGTCGCGCAGAACTAGTAATACAACTGTCAAAGTTGCTGACTTTTCTACAATTAAGATAGTCCTGAAATGTTACAAAATCATACAAAGTACGAGCATTTCCATTAATTATTAAAAACGGCCTGCATGTTATTTCATCACCCATTGTATTGGCGTAAAATATTGAATGATTTGAAAATCTAGGTGTACTACAGGCTAAATAAAATACACAAAGAATCAGAAAATATTTTTTCATAATTTCGGATATTGATATTTGTATATCTTATTGGGTTTTGCATTTTCTCGGCTATCAAAATCTTCATGATTCGCATATAGATCACAATAAAATATAAGGTAATTTATCGGAGCATGATCGTTATTTAAATGATAATAATATTCAACCATAGATAATACACTATCTACAAATAAGTTATAGAAATTAAAGTAAACAGCATAAATCTGCTCTTCCGATAAATAATCAGTAAAGTATGTAACTTTTCCGTTAGAGTTAGGGACTACAAGAGTTGCCTGATTAATATTAATTAAATATGACATAACTGACTCACATAGATTTTTGAAAACGCCTTTATAATTACCGATTTCGATATGTTCGACCAAATCCATTTCGTTTGTATTTATTAAAGAGGCATACATCCCTTTAAATATTGACAAATTGCCATTAGTATAGTTTTTGCCAATGAGTTTTGCGAATGATAATGCATGGCAAAGTTCATGACAATGGGCTAGAAGCAATTGATAATCTAAAATGTCTTTTTGATAATAAACATTTATTATAAAATAATTGACTGTGTCATTATCATCCACTTCATTTACATGTTTTTCAATTCTTTTATCACTAGAATTGTGAATATTTATTGTTACAAATGCTGCTCCAATAATTTTATCTACACTTGATCCTTCAATATTGCGCAAAGGAACTTTGTCAGAAGTACCATTTGATGCCATTGACAAATCTGTTGCATGAAAATGTAATATTATCTTTGAATTATATTTTAGAATTTCTGAATACACTTTGCTAAATGATAGTAGTTTTTTTATCATATCTATATGATTAACCTTACCTGAACCACTTTTTTTAAATGGGTCTGCATTAAAATCTGAGCTAAAAATTATTCTATCAGAATCTGCAATATTTTCATCATCTTGAGGATTTGTTTCTCTGTCGGTATTATTCTTATTATTAGTAACTACTTCATCAGTCGTATTTGTTGAAGTAACATTGTCTTCTGTAACTGCATCTGCCAATATATTATTCCAATTCATTTTGTAATTATTTTATAGTGAACTATTTGTGTAAGTTATATACTTAATTTGAAAAATACTTTTCTGAAATTTTATATAATAAACTACAATTTTTGTTTTCATGTCATCAATTATTTGGTTTTTATTTGAATATAATAATATTTTAGATAGTCATTGAAATATTTTACTTGTTCATTCTCACTTACTAAATCAATATCAGTATTATAATTG
>CANJRV010000097.1 GCA_947476825.1 Bacteroidota bacterium
ACCGTATTTCAAAGACTATTAAAACTAAAAAAGGGCTAATCCTTTCTGAATTAGCCCTTTATTTTTTTATTACAATTTATTTATACATTCTCAAAGTGAAGGTCTAAACCTAAACCTCTCAATTCATGAACCAATACATTGAATGATTCTGGAATACCTGGTTTCGGTAAGTTATCTCCTTTTACAATTGCTTCATACGTCTTAGCACGTCCAGCTATATCATCCGATTTTAGTGTCAATAATTCTTGTAAAATATTGGCCGCACCATAAGCTTCTATTGCCCAAACCTCCATCTCACCAAAACGTTGACCTCCGAATTGTGCTTTACCGCCCAAAGGTTGTTGTGTGATTAAACTGTATGGTCCGATAGAACGAGCATGCATTTTATCATCTACCAAGTGATGAAGTTTCATCATGTAAATAACGCCTACAGTTGCTTTTTGGTGGAAACGATCTCCTGTTTCACCGTCATACAAATATGTGTGACACCAATCAGGTAAACCAGCTTTAATTACTTGTTCTTCTATCTCATCTCTTGAAGCACCGTCAAAGATTGGGGTAGCAAATTTTACGCCCAATTTCATACCCGCCATACCTAAAATGGTTTCATAGATTTGACCCAAGTTCATACGAGAAGGTACACCCAATGGATTCAAAACGATATCAACTGGAGAACCATCTTCTAAGAACGGCATATCTTCTTGACGAACGATACGAGCTACGATACCTTTATTACCATGACGACCAGCCATTTTATCTCCCACTTTCAACTTACGTTTGCTAGCAAGATATACTTTAGCCAATTTCAATACACCATTTGGTAATTCATCACCAATTGTGATATTAAATTTCTCTCTTTTGTATCTTCCGATTTCTTCGTTGTAACGGATATTGTAATTGTGTAATAATTGATTGATCAAATCATTCATCTTTTCATCCATAGTCCAATTCAATGGATTAACAGAATCAAAAGCAATAGATTTAATGGTTTTACCTGTAAATTTCGCGTTTTTACCAACTACAATTTCACCATAGTGATTTGTAACTCCAGCAGACACTTGTCCTTCTAATAAACGCTCTAATTTAGAATATAGATTTTCATTGATTGCTTCTAAATTCTCAGCATGAACTTTATCTATTTTTTCAATCGCTGTTTTTTCACGAACCTTTGAATTCTTATCTTTTTTCGCTCTTGCAAATAATTTCTTGCCAATGACAACACCTTCAATAGACGGTGGCATTTTCAAAGAAGCATCTTTAGCATCACCAGCTTTATCTCCAAATATGGCACGTAATAATTTCTCTTCAGGTGTTGGATCTGATTCTCCTTTAGGTGTAATTTTACCAATTAAGATATCTCCTTCTTTCACATGCGCTCCTAAACGAATGATACCATTTTCATCTAAATCTTTCGTTGCTTCTTCGCTTACATTCGGTATATCTGGTGTCAATTCCTCTTCACCTAATTTTGTATCACGAACTTCTAATTCATATTCATCAATATGAATAGATGTGAACCAGTCTTCACGTACCACTTTTTCATTAATTACGATCGCATCCTCGAAGTTATACCCTTTCCAAGGCATGAACGCCACACGTAAATTACGACCTAATGCTAATTCACCATCTTTGGTAGCATAACCATCGGTTAAAAAATCACCTTGTTTAACTGCTTGACCTTTAACCACATGTGGTCTAAGATTCATACTCGTACTTTGGTTCGTTTTGCTATGTTTAGTCAATTTGTAAATCACTAAATCATCTTCAAAAGAAATCAAGCGTTGTGTTTCAGAACGTTTGTAACGCACATGAATTTCATTTGCATCTACATATTCTATGGTACCATCGCCTGCAGCAGTAATTTGGATACGAGCGTCACGAGCAGCTTTTGCTTCTAAACCAGTACCAACAATAGGTACTTCTGGACGAAGCAAAGGAACACCTTGACGTTGCATGTTTGATCCCATCAAGGCACGGTTCGCATCATCATGTTCAAGGAATGGAATCAAGGAAGCACTCAAACCTACAATTTGGTTTGGCGCGACGTCCATGTATTCTACATCTTCTTTATCTAATATTGGGAAATCGCCTGTTTGACGAGATTTGATTTTATTTTCGATGAAATTTCCTTTGTCATCCAAAGGCACATCTGCTTGCGCAATTTTCTTATCATCTTCTTCCTCTGCACTCAAGTAAACGGATTTAGTATCTACTTTACCATTTGTAACTTTACGGTATGGGGTTTCAATGAATCCCATATCATTTATTTTCGCATGCACACAAAGTGTAGAAATCAAACCGATATTCGGTCCCTCTGGTGTTTCAATAGTACATAAACGACCATAGTGTGAATAGTGTACGTCACGTACCTCGAAACCGGCTCTTTCACGACTTAAACCGCCGGGCCCTAGAGCCGAGATACGACGCTTGTGCGTAATCTCAGAAAGTGGATTAGTTTGATCTAAAAATTGGGATAATTGAGAAGTTCCGAAAAATGAATTAATTACGGAAGAAAGTGTTCTAGCATTGATTAAGTCAATTGGCGTAAACACCTCATTATCACGCACATTCATACGTTCACGAATAGTTCTTGACATACGAGCAAGACCAACACCGAACTGAGCAAATAGTTGCTCACCAACAGTACGAACACGACGATTACTCAAATGATCAATATCATCAATTTCAGCTTTCGCATTGGTTAATTGTACTAAGTATTTAATGATCGCAATGATATCGTCTTTTGTCAAAACCTTTTTAGAAATCGTAAGTGGGAATCCTAATTTACGATTAATTTTATAACGACCAACTTCACCTAAATCATAACGTTTATCAGAGAAAAATAATTTATCAATAATACCACGAGCCGTTTCATCATCTGGCGCATCGGTACTTCTTAATTGACGGTAAATATGTTGAACCGCTTCCAATTCTGAATTGGAAGTATCTTTATTTAATGTGTTGTAGATAATGGAGAAATCACCGCCAGTTTCTTCTTTTTGTAAGAAGATGGATTTGATACCCAATTCGATAACTGTATCTATATTGTCTTCTGTTAAAACAGAATCTCTATCTAATATTACTTCATTACGTTCGATAGAAACAACCTCACCGGTATCTTCATCTACGAAATCTTCTGTCCAGCTACGTAATACACGAGCTGCAAGTCTTTTACCAACATGATCTAGCAATGTTTTTTTATCTGTTTTAACTTCATCAGCCATTCCAAATAATTCTAGAATGTCTTTATCTGTTTCAAAACCAATCGAACGCAATAACATCGTTACTGGAAATTTCTTCTTACGATCTATATATGCATACATTACATTATTAATGTCTGTAGCAAATTCCATCCATGCGCCTTTAAAAGGAATCACACGAGCTGAATAAATTTTCGTACCATTCGGATGAACGGATTGTCCAAAAAATACACCTGGGGAACGATGTAATTGAGATACAATAACACGCTCAGAGCCATTAATTACAAATGTACCACGAGGAGTCATATATGGGATATTGCCAAGAAATACATCTTGTACAATGGTTTCAAAATCAATATGTTCTTCATCATTACAACTTAAACGCAACTTAGCCTTTAAGGGTACAGAATACGTTAATCCTCGATCAATACACTCATCAATGGAATAACGCGGTGGGTCTACAAAATAATCCAAGAATTCCAATACAAAAATATTTCTTGTATCTGTAATCGGGAAACTTTCTTTAAACACACGAAACAATCCTTCATTATTTCGTTTGTCTGGAGTAGTTTCTAATTGTAAGAATTCGCTGAAGGATTCCAACTGAATATCTAATAAGTCTGGTGTCTCATTAGACTGCTTGATTTTTGCAAAGCTGATTCTTTCCGCCGCCTTTACATTTTTAGTTGCTGCCATAGTGATATTTAATACGTTTATAAAAAAAACAAAATTATCCCAAATAGGAAAGCCCTATTTCGATCTGATTTACAGTAAGTAAATTAATGTATGAAAATTTGCACGTGCCTTTGCCAATTTGGGAGTGCGAAAGTAAAGTAGTAAGTCCACATATAAAAATATTATTCTAATATAATAAATATATTATTTTTTAATGTTTAAATTATTGATTACCAATAAACTTTATTGTTAATTTTTAACTAAAGTGGGCATTATTGGATGTGTGCTTAGTCGATAGCAAACCATTTAAGATATTAAGCATTTTTGGTAATCACAACCCGATGCGGCGTTGGCCCATCTACTCCATGCTTATCCCAAGCATTCTTAACTAACTCTTGCGCACCAAAATACACATCCCAATAATCGGCTTGCACACAATAAGGTCGTAAGGTTAAGGTAACCATACCATCCCCTACTTTTAAAACATTCACTTCTGGAATTGGCGTTTTTAAAACTTTTGGATGGCTTAGCATAGCGGCAATCGCCACACTTCGAGCTGAATCAATATTCGTATTTGGTGATATCGCCATCGTTAAATCTACCCTTAAATTGCCATGACTGGTATAATTGGTAATGACTCCTGTACTTAAGGGACCATTTGGAATAAAAACGGTTTTGTGCTCCGGAGTTAACACAGTTGTATTAAATACCCCCTGCTCGGCAACCATTCCAGTAATACCTTGTGCTTCTATCATATCACCAACTTTGAATGGTTTGAAAATTAACATCATTACGCCTCCAGCTAAATTACCCAATGACCCATTTAAAGCACCACCAATTGCAACGCCAGCACCAACAATTAATGCACTAAATGCACCAGTATCTACACCAACAATTCCCATAATGGAAACAAATAATAAAATGGTCAATGCCACTTTTACTATGGACAATAAAAAGGATTCAAGCGAAGGATCATAATCTTTGGCTTGCAAGAATTTAGCGATTAAGCCCACCATTTTTTTAATGAGCCATGTGCCAATGAGGTAAAAAAGTATGGCACCTACAATTTTAGGGGCATAGCCAATCGTAAAATCTACCATTTTCGAAACTAAGCCAGTAGCCTTATCAATGGTAACTTCTGCCTTTTGTTTAGTTGCGGTAAGTACTTGTAAAAGTTGCATATCGTATATTTAAAGTACAAGATTAAGAAATAAGTTTAAATTGGAATGTGATTTAAGATTACAAAATGCTTTTAGCTTTGTTAATTGAACAAGCAGTTGTATAAATGAAAAAAAATAAACCTAATCTAGTGTCGAGTTGTGATATAACATTAGCTCTTTTTCTTCAACACGATTAACAGTTGATCCTTATTGTACAAATACAATTGACCTGCAGAAAAAGTGAAGCGATTGATCAAATTCAAATTACTAATAAATTTTTCTTCTAAGTCATCCGTCAATTCAGGGCATATCATTTCCGTAACAGACAAATGAAGCGGCGCTATGGTATTGCCTTTGGTCTTGAATTGACCGGCAATCGAATTACATCCAACATAGCAGTTGATACTATATTTATGTTCATCAATTGTAATTTTTGTCTTCGAAAAACTGACAAACATCAAATGAGAATTATTCATTTGTTCAAGCAAAGTATATATTCCTGACAGTTGCGTTTTATGCTGAATCCCCTTCTTTTTTGCAAAAAGAAGAAATGTTGTAGTGACAAAAAATAGCAGAAGTAGAAAACCCTTTTTCATGGTGTGAATATAAATATATTTGAATCTCATTCGGTATTTTAGGAAAGCTATTTAATACCCTTATTCTCACAAACTACTTACGACAATTTTTAATAGAAAGAAATCAAATGATTAATACCTACGCAGAAGGGAATCTATTGAAAATCTTATGGCAAGAGAAATAAAACATAACAATTCAAAAAACATTTTATTTTTACTGCTATGCTAAACATAGAATTAAGATCTGATACTTTTACGAAACCTACTCCTGAAATGCTTCAAGCGATGTGGAGCGCGAATGTTGGCGATGATGTATTTGGTGAAGATGAAGCCACGAATCAATTGGAAGCAAAAAGTGCTAAGCTATTTGGCTATGAGGCTGCGTTGTTTTGTATTTCAGGAACAATGGCAAATCAAATTGCTATATCAGTTCATACAAAACCAGGCGATGAAGTCATTTGCGATGGATTATCTCATATTTATTTGTATGAAGGTGGCGGCATTATGGCAAACGCCAACGCTTCGATTGGGTTAATACATGGTGACAAAGGTCGCATTACAGCTTCCCAAGTTGAAGCGAACATTAAACCAGATAATATACATTACCCTATTTCCCGACTAGTAAGTTTGGAAAATACAATGAATAAAGGTGGTGGTTCTATCTACAATTTCTCAGAAATAAAAGCGATACAGAATATCTGTTTACAAAATAATTTAAGCTTGCATTGTGATGGTGCTCGTTTATTTAATGCATTGGTAGAAACACAAGATAGCACACTAGAATATGGCTCCGTTTTTGATTCTATTTCTGTTTGTTTATCCAAAGGTTTAGGCGCTCCAATGGGAACAGTTTTATTAGGTGATACATCCTTCATTAAACAAGCAAGACGAGTTCGAAAACGATTTGGTGGTGGGTGGCGTCAAAGTGGATATATGGCAGCAGCAGGTATTTATGCATTAGATTATCACATCGACAGACTGAAAGAGGACCATCGTAGAGCGAAAGAGTTGGGAAAAATAATACAGGAATTATCTATTGTTCAAGAGGTATACCCTATCCAAACCAATATTGTTATTTTTTCATTAGACCCAAAATATATAGCCGATGATATCGTACAACAATGGATGCGATTGGGTTTGAAAACAAGCCCATTTGGTAAACACCAAATTCGTTTGGTTACACATATAGATTTCCATGATGAGCATGTAGAAGAAGTAAGAAGAATACTTCAGCAATGGAAGCCGTGATAAGCGAATCATTATTTGTATCTCTTTTTCCAATAACACATAAAGTCTTTTAAAGAAATTTAAAATACTAAAAATGCCTTCAAGCCATTCATTAAAGTGAAAGACAAGAAGGCATTTATTTTTTATATCTTAAAATCTGAATACTGTGTTTAGAAGTGCTTTATCCACTGCACTTCAAACTATCTTTATGCATTCATCTTCGCTTGCAAATTAGCGTCAATCGCATCTAAGAATTCTTCTGTATATAAATAATCTTTACCATGTTCAACTTTATTTCCGCTAATACAAACGGCAAGATCTTTGGTCATTTTTCCACTTTCAACCGTTTCGATACAAACACTTTCTAGTGTATGACAGAATTGAATGAGTTCTTGATTATTGTCTAATTTTCCACGAAAAGCCAAACCACGAGTCCAGGCAAAAATGGATGCTATCGGATTGGTGCTTGTTGGTTTTCCAGCTTGATGATCTCTATAATGACGTGTTACAGTACCATGAGCAGCTTCTGCTTCCATAATTTTACCATCTGGCGTAATAAGCACAGATGTCATCAAACCTAAGCTACCAAAGCCTTGCGCAACAGTATCACTTTGTACGTCGCCGTCATAATTCTTACAAGCCCAAACAAAATTACCATTCCATTTTAGTGCAGATGCAACCATGTCGTCAATTAAACGATGTTCGTAGGTGATACCAGCAGCAGTGTATGCTGCTTTAAATTCGTTTTGATATACCTCTTCAAAAATATCTTTAAAACGACCATCATATTTTTTTAGAATGGTATTTTTAGTAGACAAATACAATGGCCATTTTTTGCTCAAAGCCATATTGAAACAGCTGCGTGCAAAGCCGTAAATACTTTCGTCCGTATTGTACATTGTCATGGCAACGCCATCGCCTTTATAATTGTATACATCAAATACTTGCGCCTCACCGCCATCTTCTGGTGTAAAGGTCATGGTTAATTTCCCTTTACCTTTTATTACGGTATCTGTAGCACGATACTGGTCACCAAATGCATGACGTCCAACGATTATTGGTGCTGTCCAGTTAGTCACTAAACGTGGTACATTTTTCATTACAATCGGCTCACGAAAAACAGTTCCATCCAAAATATTACGTATGGTTCCATTAGGCGATTTCCACATTTGTTTTAGATGAAATTCTTCTACTCTTTGTTCATCTGGTGTAATGGTAGCGCACTTAATACCCACACCACAAGCCTTTATTGCATTGGCGCAATCAATGGTTACTTGATCATTTGTTTCATCTCTATATTCGATTCCTAAATCGAAATATTGTATAGGCACTTCAATATAAGGAAGTATCAATTTGTCTTTAATAAACTTCCAAATGATACGTGTCATTTCATCACCATCAATTTCTACTACAGGGTTAATTACTTTTATTTTAGTCATTATTATTTTTTTAATGCTGGCAAATGTAAGAAATTAGTAGTGAGTAGTTAGTAGTTAGTATGGAGAAATTTTATTATTTGAAAATGAGTTGATTTGAAGATTTAAAATTTGAACATTAGTCAATTTGAAGATTTAAAAATGGTATACAAATTCCTTGATACTTTCAACGATAATGAATAAGTTTGCGTCTAGGAAAAAAAAATAAAGATGGCCTATTTTCGAAAAGCACTTTTGCTTATGACACTTCTCCTTTGTTTGTCAAGCATATCCTTTGCAACAAAGAAACGTATTTTATTTATTGGCAACAGCTATATTTATGTAAATGATTTGCCTACCACTTTGTATAATCTTGCCTTGTCTTTAGGTGATACATTGGAATTTGACAGCAATGCCATTGGAGGTTCTACTTTAAATTATCACAGTACAGATGCGGTGAGTCAAGCCAAAATCAAGCAAGGGAATTGGGATTATATTGTACTGCAAGAACAAAGTCAAATGCCCGCGTTTGATCCTTCCCAAGTGGCTACTGATACTTATCCTTATGCTAAAAAATTATGTGATACAATACATGCTTATAACCCTTGTGGGGAAGTTCTTTTTTATATGACTTGGGGGCGAAAAAATGGGGATGCCAGTAACTGTGCCGCTTACCCTCCTATTTGTACTTATTTGGGTATGCAACAACGACTTCGTGAAAGCTATTTAGAAATGGCAGATAGTAATCATGCTTCAGTAAGCCCTGTTGGTGTTGCATGGAAGGCTTGCCGAACTTCAAATCCGTTGATAGAATTGTACCAATCAGATGAATCTCATCCATCCGTCTTTGGCACGTATTTGATTGCCAACACTTTTTATTCTACGATCTTTCATCAATCTAGTGTTGGAGCGTCCTTTATTTCAGCTGGTATTTCTTCGGCTGATGCCACCACATTACAAACAATCGCAAGCAATACCGTATTGGATAGTTTAGAGAATTGGCAACATGCTGGACAAATTCCTCGAGCTATTTTTTCACATGTGCACACGAATGGAAATTATACTTTTTCCAATTCTTCGTTGCGTTATACCATAAGTGATTGGGATTTTGGAGATGGCAGTGCACATTCTTCCGCTACTAGTCCTACACATACATATACCAGCACTGGCACTTACATCGTTCATTTAAAAGTGAGTAAGGGCGTTTGTAAATCGGATGAAAAATCAGATACCATACAAGTTAATGTTGGTCCTAGTGAGATAGTAACAGTAAATGAAAATGCTACTTCCATTTCGTATGCGAATGACAATTTAATTCTACAGAATATGCATCAAATGGATTGCCTAAAAATCTATTCTATGACCGGTGCAATGCTTGGCACTTTTTCATTGCAAAATGGGAAAAATAAAATACCAATAAATTTACCCAAAGGAATTTATGTGTATCAACTTTTTGCAAATAAAGTGAGTGTTGAGAATGGGAAATTGTTGTTGTAAATAATGTATGAACAGCAGATGGGAGCTGATTTTAAGGATGGAGCAGATAAAAGATTTTTTAGTATTTTTATAGCTTAACACAACATTTTGTTTCTTATAAATTGTTCATCATAATAAATAATCACCTCATGCCTTGGTTACTAAATTCAAGCTTATTACTCATTATTAAAAATGGATAATTTATCTAAAATTTCATCTGTTAAGGAAAAGACTTCTTTCCAAGCCAAATCATTACGAAAGCTTTTAGCACATCTTTTATCATCATCATCGATGACAGATTCAATTTTATTTCTTAGTAACAATGACTGTTGATAGATTAAATCATCAATTAAATTTATTGTCAAAAGATAACTTAATGTTGAATCACGAAATAAACTGCGATATGCAGCATCCAAATCCTCTAAAATAAAATCTTCTAAGTTTTCATCTGGTAGCTCTAGCACTTTAGAACTGCTAAATTGTAAAGTATCTAAAAAATCTAAATAAATTTTATCGTTGAGAATTTTGTGCATGCTACTTTAGGAAATAATTTTCATCTGCAAAATACAAAATATTATTACAGTATATTCATCTTTAAATCGGTTTTGCTTATATAACTTATTCCTAGTGAAGCCAAAACCTTTAAGGTTTTAAAACACTATAAGCTACTTAGGCTTCGTGTATCAAACCCTTTATGAGTATGCATTTTGGCTCATTTACCCAACATGAATAAGGTTGGCTGAATTAGTTTTTAATGACTATTCTTTTCATTTATGATGTACTATATCTATTTGAAAAAAGAAAAATAATTGCGTATAAAAGAAGTTGGTTGCAAGGATTGCATTCGCGAAATCCTTATTGTCCGAACTATGATTCTTATGATTTCAAGATTACTATGATTAAGAAAAATAAAATCCTAATACATCAAACAAATCATTATAATCAAATAAACCTGTACAGAGCGCAGTCTAAGTATCACGGTTCAGATATAGATGATTCATTGCTTCCGTGTTATCCTTCCAGCCCTTTTATCCATTATTCAAACAATTACTCACTACCTAATCAAAGTAACATCGCCTTTAAAGGATTTTTTATTGCCATCTGTCGACACGACATTAATCATATACATATAGGCATCCATACTACAAGGTTTATTTTTAAAGGTGCCATCCCAGCCTTTATCATTTTTATCATCGGTTGAGTATACTTGTTCGCCAAATCGATTATAAACTATCATGTGATAAGTACCTATGTCATTGATATCATACCATTGAGGTTTAAAATAATCATTTCTGCCATCCCCATTTGGTGTAAATGCATTCGGAATAAAGATGCAATCTAAATCTGGTACAATTAATTTGGAGGCCTTCGTTTCACA
>CANJRV010000098.1 GCA_947476825.1 Bacteroidota bacterium
AATAGGATAGGGCTTCTTTTTTTTTGTTATGATTTTAGGTTTTGATTTCCTACTTTTGCGCCCTCATAAAAAAATAAAAGATATATGAATACACTATTTTATTTAGTTCCAGTATTTGGCGTTATCGCCTTGATTTACACGATGATACAAAGTGCATGGGTTTCCAAACAACCAGCTGGTAACGATCGAATGAAAGAAATTGCCGGTTATATCGCAGATGGCGCTATGGCATTTTTGAAAGCCGAATACAAAGTAATGGGTTACTTTGTGGTAATTGCTGCATTATTATTGGGTTTTATGGGTTTCAGTGATTCTCATAGCCATTGGACAATTGCTATAGCATTTATCGTAGGTGCATTTTTTAGTGCATTAGCAGGATTTTTAGGAATGAGAATCGCCACAAAATCAAATGTAAGAACAGCAGAAGCAGCTCGTACATCATTAGCAAAAGCCTTAAAAGTTTCCTTTACAGGCGGAACGGTAATGGGAATGGGTGTTGCAGGTTTAGCTGTTTTAGGTTTAGGTTCAATGTTCGTAGTATTATACATGAGTTTTGTAGGAAACTACACTTTAGGAACTCCAGAATATACAGAGGCTTTATCAATAGCGATTGAAGTATTAACTGGTTTTTCATTAGGCGCTGAGTCAATAGCATTATTCGCTCGTGTTGGTGGTGGTATTTATACCAAAGCTGCCGACGTTGGTGCTGACTTAGTTGGTAAAGTGGAAGCTGGTATTCCGGAAGATGATCCGCGTAACCCTGCTACTATCGCCGATAATGTGGGTGATAATGTAGGTGACGTAGCTGGTATGGGTGCCGATTTATTTGGTTCTTATGTAGCAACTGTTTTAGCTACAATGGTTCTTGGTCGTGAGACTACAAGTGCAGTTGGTGCTGATATGTTTGGTGGTTTAGCACCAATCTTATTACCAATGATGATTGCTGGTATTGGTATTATCCTTTCTATTATCGGAACTTTCTTTGTACGTATCAGTGAAAATGCTGGTTTAAGTACGAGCAAAGTACAGAATGCACTGAATATGGGTAACTATGGTTCTATCATACTTACTGCCATTGCATCTTTCTTTTTAGTAAAATTTATTTTGCCTGAAACCATGGAATTACGTGGCTTTAACTTCACAAGTATGGATGTATTTTATGCTATATTGGTTGGTTTAGTTGTAGGTACATTAATGAGTGTGATTACCGAATTTTATACTGCAATGGGTAAACGTCCAGTATTGAGTATTGTTCGTCAAAGTGCTACAGGTGCTGCTACTAACATTATTGGTGGTTTAGCTGTGGGCATGGAAAGTACCTTCTTACCAATACTTGTTTTGGCTGGTGGTATTTTTGGTTCTTACCATTTTGCTGGTTTGTATGGTGTGGCGATAGCTGCTGCTGGTATGATGGCAACTACGGCAATGCAATTGGCAATCGATGCTTTCGGACCTATTGCAGATAATGCAGGTGGTATTGCTGAGATGAGTGAATTGCCTGCTGACGTTCGTGAAAAAACAGATATTTTAGATGCTGTAGGAAATACAACTGCTGCTACTGGTAAAGGATTTGCAATCGCTTCTGCTGCTTTAACTGCCTTAGCGTTATTTGCTGCATTCGTTGGGATTGCTGGCATTGATGGCATTGATATTTATCGTGCAGATGTATTGGCTGGTTTATTTGTAGGTGCAATGATTCCTTTCATCTTTTCATCATTGGCTATTCGTGCAGTTGGACAAGCTGCTATGGCAATGGTAGAAGAGGTTCGTCGACAGTTCAGAGAAATTCCAGGTATTATGGAAGGTACTGGTAAACCTCAATACGATAAATGTGTTGCGATTAGTACAGATGCTTCTATCAAAAAAATGATGTTGCCTGGTGCTATCACCATTATCACCCCATTAATTATTGGTTTCCTTTTAGGACCTGAAGTATTGGGTGGTTTCTTAGCTGGTGCTACAGTGAGTGGTGTATTGATGGGTATGTTTCAAAACAATGCTGGTGGCGCTTGGGATAATGCAAAAAAATCTTTTGAGAAAGGGGTAGACATAAATGGTAAAATGGAATACAAAGGATCTGATGCACACAAAGCTTCAGTAACTGGTGATACAGTTGGTGATCCATTTAAAGATACTTCTGGACCTTCTATGAATATTTTAATTAAATTGATGAGTATCGTGTCATTGGTTATTGCACCAACGATTGCTAGCATTCACGCTAATAAAATCCAACACAACAGACAAGAGAAATTAAAAACCATGATGGAAGCTTGTGTAAAAGCAGGTTGCACTAAAGAAGAGTGTGGTGATATGATGAAAAATTGTAGCATGAAATCTGCAGATGGAAAATCATGCTGTGCTGAAGGTGATTCTACAGAAGAAAAAATTGTAGAAACTAAAATAACGAATGTAGATAATGTAATAGACACAGTAACCATAAGCGGTAAATTAGTTGCCGGTGAATTTGTTGCAGACCTTGGTGATATGAAGTCATTGAAATTGGCGGACGGTACTACTTTCAAAGTTGGTGCAAACAGCGTAGAACAAAGACTTGTAAACTTTATCACTAATGGAACTATTAACGAAACAGATAAAACTAAAAATTGGTATAGCATGGATGGCGTTCAGTTTGAATCTAAAAAAGCAGATATCAAAGCAAGCAGTGAAGCGCAATTGAAAAATATAGTTTCTATTTTAAAAGCATATCCAACTGTAGAAATAAAATTAGGTGGATATACGGATAAATCTGGTGATGCAAGTGCAAACTTAGCATTGAGTAAAAGTAGAGCCAACAATGTAATGGCTCGTTTGGTAAGCATGGGAATTGATGCTAAACGTATACAAGCTGAAGGTTACGGTCAAGATTTTCCTATCTCTACCAATTCAACAGAATTAGGACGCGCCATGAATCGTAGAATAGATGTGAAGGTTACAAAAAAATAATAACTTCGATACATAAGAGAATAAAGTGAAAATCAGAGGCGTGTTTCCTCTGATTTTTTTTGTGGTATAGTTATTTCTTCTACCTTTATTGAATGAAAAAGTGTTTAGTCCTTTTATTCCTTCTGTTATTTGTAAAAATTGGATATGCCCAAAATTGGAAAACAGTACCATTAAATGATACTGTTTATTATACCGTTTCCGCAACAGGCGCCGATAGTGTTTGGAATGGGTATTTGCGATGTATATGGATTGATAGTGTGAATACTATTGGCACAGATAGTGTTTTTCATTTTCATTTAGCGAGTCGAGATACTGGACAAACTTGTATTGATACTACAGCAAATACATGGCTGGGAAAACGATTCATCAGAAATGATCAAGGAGAAGAAAAATATTTTAACTGGCTTGGAGACACCATTTTGATAAAAACATTAGCAGCATTAAATGATACTTGGGTTATGGCTTTTGACACTTCGATTGAGATTAGAGCAACTGTAACAAATGAGGATACACTTACTATAGATGGAAATCTAGATAGCATAAAAACACTTACGCTTCATGCTTATTTAAATGGTATTCCTACCTCCCATTTTTTGAATGGAGAAATATTAATACTTAGCAAAGAACACGGTATGATATCTTCTCTTCAATTGGAATATTTTCCACATTTGCAATATTCTGGTAATCCTTATCCTTCATGGGATATTCAATTGGCATTTCAATTTGAACACAAAAGGCTAGATAAGCAATTGGAGACACTTGACTTTAACAAAGAAAACTTTACGGAAAAATATGCTGCTGGAAACGAATG
Organism: Bacteroidota bacterium; assembly: GCA_947476825.1. Classification (GTDB taxonomy): domain Bacteria; phylum Bacteroidota; class Bacteroidia; order Chitinophagales; family Chitinophagaceae; genus OLB11. Next base: position 3,755 of record CANJRV010000098.1, read on the forward strand.
GATTTTTGACTATTATATTATGGTAGATCATCCGCTAATAACAATACATGACTCCATAATCAGTAGCTCACCACTAGGATTGGATAGTATAATTGTTTTGCATAAAATAGAAAAACACAAAAGAGACAGTATTGGAATGATGGTAAATGGCACTTGGCAATTGGTTGGAACAGATTCAAATTTTATTTCCACACAAACGGATACCTTTCACCATATAAACACTCCATTATTTCTATCTCCAAAAATGTGTCCTGATTATTTTATACGAAGCGGCTATTTATCTACAACTTCTATGAATACAATTAAGCACCACTTTCTAAATTATATATGTAATTATCCAACTATAAAATATACAAGTAGAACTACCCCCAATATTTTAGCAAGTAGCACATGCAATCAATTAGGGTATTCTGTAAGTGGGTATTCAGTAAATGAATGGAAGACGTTATCCAACTTTAGTTTCAATGAAGGGCATTTTAATAAAGATGATTGGAGCTTCAGTAGTAAGACAAATATTATTTATCTTAAAACTGCTAACTGTACTTATGGGAATTATATCAATGTCCTTGCTTTAGGTACTAATGATATAGATGGAGAAAATAAAAAGATACTGGTCTATCCAAATCCAGTTGCTGATATGCTTTACCTAACAAATACCAAGGAGAATTTTCAGTATCAAATTTATGATATGCAAGGTAAAATTTTAAAATCTGGGAAGGCGCGTAAAAGCATTCCAATACAAGATTTTCCGAAAGGTTGCTATATCATCAAACTGATTAATGATAAAGAAATTGGTATTGAAAAATTTATAAAAGAATAGTCTTACACCGGGTTAGTGAAGAATGAGAAAATATTAAATGCATATTATAATTACAGCTATGCTAAAATTTATGAGAAGCGGATTTGTATTTTTGAAATTAATTTTAGAAGAAAGAGTTGTTCCTTTTGCGAAAAGTAAAAAAATATTTCTTTAGACTAGGACGCTCAAAAGAACTAGGTTACTGTCAAGATTTTCCTATCTCTACTAATTCAACAGAATTAGGACGTGCCATGAATCGTAGAATTGGTGTGAAGGTCATAAAAAAATAAAAGCTTCGACACAAAATATAATAAAGAGAAAATCAGAGGAGTGTTTCCTCTGATTTTTTTTGTGGACTAATTATTTCTTCTACCTTTATTGAATGAAAAAGTGCTTAGTCCTTTTATTCCTTCTGTTATTTGTAAAAATTGGATATGCCCAAAATTGGAAAACAGTACCGTTAAATGATACCGTTTATTATACCGTTTCCGCAACAGGCGCCGATAGTGTTTGGAATGGATATTTGCGATGTATATGGATTGATAGTGTGAATACTATTGGCACAGATAGTGTTTTTCATTTTCATTTAGCGAGTCAAAAAGTTCCAGGACAACTCTGTATTGATACTACAGCAAATACATGGCTGGGTAAACGATTTACTAGAAATAATCAAGGAGAAGAAAAATATTTTAACTGGCTTGGTGACACCATATTGATTAAAACATTTGCTGCAATAAATGATAGTTGGACCATGGTTATAGACTCCAATAATGTTGAAATGAGAGCAACTATAACAAATGAGGATACACTTACAATAGATGGCAATTTGGATAGTATAAAAACCTTAACTCTGCATTCCTATTTGAATGGTGTTCCTACTTCACATTATTTGAACGGAGAAATATTAATTCTGAGCAAGGAACACGGTATGGTAACTTTCCTTCAATTGGAATACTTTCCTTATTTACAATACAGCCCCTATTACCCTTCAACTGACATTCATTTGGCCTTTCAGTTTGAACATAAAAGAATAGATAAGCAAGTAGAAATACTTGACTTTAACAAGGAAAATTTTACCGTAAAATACGCTGCTGGAAATGAATGGATTATTGACTATAAAATCTATTATCCACTAATTACAATTCATGATTCTATAATTAGTAGCACACCACTTGGATTAGATAGTATTATTGTTTTGCATAAAATAGAAAAACATAAACAAGATAGTATTGGAATGATGGTAAATGGCACTTGGCAAATTGTTAGAGTTGATTCCAATATTATTTCTACTCAAACGGATACATTTTATCATTCAAATGCGCCATTATTTCTTTCTCCAAAAATGTGTCCTGATTATTTTGTAAGGTATGAATATTTAAGTACAACTTCTATGAATACAATTGAACACTACTTGTTAAATTATGTATGTAATTATCCAACTATAAAACATACAAATAATACTGGCATTGCTGTAGGTGGAAGTAGTACATGCTATGATTTTGGGATTTCTGTAAGTGGGTATTCAGAAGAAGAATGGAAAACTTTATCAAATTTTAATTTTAAAGAAGGGTATATTAATCAGTATAATTGGAATATGAATTTGGGTTTCCATAGCAAGGCACATATTATTTATCTTAAAACTGCTTCTTGTACTTATGGGAATTATATCAATGTCCTTGCTTTAGGAACTAATGATGTAGATGGAGAAAATAAAAAGATACTTGTATATCCAAATCCAGTTGCTGATGTTCTTTATTTAACAAATATAAAAGAGAATTTTCAGTATCAAATTTATGACATGCAAGGTAAAATTTTAAAATCTGGTAAGGCGCATAAAAGCATTCCAATACAAGATTTTCCGAAAGGTTGTTATATCCTCAAACTGATTAATGATAAAGAAATAGGCATTGAAAAATTTTTAAAAGAATAGTCTTACATCACTTTTCCCTCCCAGAAACAATTGCTTCCAATTTTCTATCATCATCAAAAAAAGTATATATTCGTTCTATAATAAAAGCAATGAAAAAGTATTTCTGGATTTTTTTTATTTTAATAATAAGTAGTCAAGTCACTAAATCACAAACTTATTTTTCATTAACAGCCGATAGTAGCAATCTCACTTATACAGGCATTGAAACGGATTTGACTTTCCATATTAAATTGCACAATTCAACTGGAAGTTTACAAAATTATAAATGGATACGAAGCAATCCATGTCTCATGCCTAATGGATGGAGTGCACTTGTATGCGATTGTCAAGCTTGCTATAACGCCGCAACATTTACAGCAAGTGGTACTGCGCTCGACTCCTGTTTAAATCTTTTGGAGTATATGTTTGCCTTCGGTGCGGATGTTGGAACGCATACAACGCAACTCACTTTTTATAATCCTGCCGATAGTTTGAATAGCACCACAACTGCTACTTATACGGTTAATTATGGTTGCGCGCCTTCTGGCATTCCAACTTATCAAGCCAACTCTTATGTAATTTATCCCATACCTTGTAATGATTTTTTGCATATTGAGTTACAAGGGGCATCAAGTCCACTTGATGTAGAAATTCAGAATAGTATTGGAATGACTTTGCTGCGTTCAAAAGTTTTCAGCAATGGACAACTATCTACAACCAATCTCGCACCTGGATTTTATATTCTCAAAATTAAAGATTCATTCTCAGGTAAGTCGACTAATATGAAGTTTGAAAAACGATAATTCAACAAATCCCAAAATTGAAAATCCCAAATTCCAAAAGGCAAATTCCAAAGTTTAAATTCAAAAATCCAAAGATAAAATTCTAACTACTAATTACTAACTACTAACTTCGCCATGGTTTGTGTCCCCACAAACCTCACGAAATGCTGATTCCTTGAATCCAAATAATAAGATAGTAACGGTTTGTGAAGACACAAAACCATTGGCAATGGAATAAGAAAGGAACTAATTATTTTTAGTATACCAATCCTACAAACTCACAAACCTAAAATTCTTTTCCAAAGTATCATGTCTTCTGCTATTGCGCTTGATGATATTTGAAATAGAATTTATTTGTTGAATGGAAACCGTTCTTATGTCAGTGCTCGCATTGAAAGTAGATGCAACATCTTCAGGTGAAGGTTCCCGTTTTTGGAAAGGTGTTGACTGATATTTTTTTGGAAGATGCTGTTTGTGCATCGTATTATTTGTGCTTAGCATGCCATTTTTTTGTTGCCCATTTTCTGGCAGCGCAACACTCTTTTCTGGAGATGGATTTGTACGTTCAATATAGATGGTGTCATGTTGCACGAGTGTATTGGCTTGCTCAATATGCGTATGCGTAAGTTGATAATAGGATAAACAAATGCTAGTCACAAACAATAATATTGCGGCCACTTTCCAAAAAATAGTGGAAGAGGATAGAGCAGTTTCTTGATTCGATCCATGGTGCAAATCAAATTGATCTAGCAATACTTCCTTACGAGAATGTATAGCAGGTTTATGCTTGTTGCTAGATGCTAATAATACATACGCGTCATGCATTTCGTCATATTCTTGCTTAGTCAAATAGACCATCACAAGGGCTTTCTGTTCTGTCAATAATGCATCAAAAGTTGATGATTGTATCCAGTCAAAGACTTCGTTAGGAATATGTTCAGGATTAGTTTTCATGGGTAAAATAGTTTTGGATAGTAGTGTATTTTTTTAATAAATAGAAGATACCCGATTTGACAGAGCCTTCTGGAATATTCATATGTAGCGCAATTTCTTTGATACTCAATTGTTGCTCAAAACGAAGTGCATACATCGTTTTTTCTTTGTCCGATAAGGAATTGTACACCGTTTGTAATTGTTGATGTAAGTGCTTTGTATCTAGGTTGTGGTGCAATTTGCTCGTGCCTAAGGTTTGGTGTTCTTTATGCTTTTGTACATGATGTAATCGTGTCTTTTCATGACGTAAAATATTTTTCGCTCTATTGGCAGTCACGGTATATATCCAGGTAGAAAAGGTTTTTGTCTCATCAAATTTTTCTGGTGATGCAATCAATTTCATAAATACATCTTGCACGATATCTTCCGCTTTGGTCATGTCATGAACATAATCATTTGCATACCAAACTAGTTTATCAAAATATCTTTCATACAACAAAGCAAAAGCTTTTTTATTGCCTTTGCTTAGTTGAAACATCAGCTTTTCGTCGCTGTTGTTTTTCAAATCATTGTTGTGGATGAAGAACAAAATCTCTATTCGTTTACGTATTTTAAAATCGTATCTTGTTCTGCAGAATCTTTAGCAAGTAAAAGTATTTTTTCTTTCATCCATTGTTGTTTTTGCACATCTCCAGATTCTTTATAATGACTATATAATTTCATCATAGGTACCAGATAATTTTGATTAATCATGCTTACCCATTCTCTTGAAATTTCTGTATAAAGTACTTTGTCTAAATAATCTAACGCATATCGTTGTTCAAAGTTATTGCGCAGCACTGCCATATTATCAAACGAAGCTGTGTCATATTGGTAAGCAAGACCTGTAAGGTATAAATTGTTTTCAATATCGGTTAAATACTCCTCACAACCAGCAGTTGTAAGCGCCACATACACAGGATATTTTTTCTTATTTTCACTAATCAGCTGAATTATTTTCTTATTGAATTTTTCTTTCTCTTCTTTGGTTTCCATGTCGATTTGCGGAATACCCAATTCCGTAAATACTTTTTCTCGATACGATTTAATTTGTAACAAATACATATTAAGTACATGTACATCTTTGCGTATTCCTTTCGCTTGTAATGCCCATGTTGGATACGAATCATTGTCGCCAGAGGTAAGCAAAATCGCATTTTTACTTAATCCAATCATGGTGTTGTAATTATAATACATCATACCACTCGAAAGTAAGTTGGCATTTATTAATTTATTGGAATAGATATCTCTTTGTTTGATGTCGCGTGTTAATTCACTCATATTTACCATGTATTCAAAATGATCTGTTCTGTTTGGATCTATGTCAATTGCTTTTTCTAAATATGGGTATAAGCTCATGTCATTGCCGCCCAATTCCCACTTGGCAAAATTGTAGGAATAAGAATTCGGAATCTCTAAACCCATTTTATCTACTAGCTTCTTCAAATCTTCATCTTTCACACTTGCATCGCGCTTGTCTGTTGTGTCATGTCGTAAAATAATTCGTGTCGCTTTAAAGTCATTGAACCATGCACTCTCATCTTTAGGATTTTTTTGAAGTATGGCTTCATTCAATTTGATTTGTTGTTTGTACCACGACATCGGTCTTTGGTCTTTTGCATATCCTGGTATTTTTTCTGTTTGTTGTGCTATCGCGATGTAGTTCAAAATCAACATGGCGAAAAGAAGGAATCTAGTTTTCATATTTTAAATTTATACTTATACACTTGAAAAAGAAATAGGTTCAAAGAATTTTAATTTTAATTATCAAAATTTGGAAAGTGGTTCAAAGTTGGTACTCCAATTTTTATGGCGGCAGGCACGCTTTACGCTGCAATCTTTTTGTTGCAGAGCCAACAAAAAGGATTTTCGCTTCAATCGTTGCCGCAATGCAGTCTCCATAACAAATATTTGTTCAAATTATAAATTGTTATTTTATAATAAAAAAGAGGCTGCATGAATTGGATAATTTTAAAAACTGAGAAATATCATTTTTTTCCATTCATTACTTAGGCTACCTTTACGACCTCAACTAAATGAAGAAACCATGAATACCATTCTTGTTCCTACCGACTTTTCTGCATGTGCCGATAATGCCATGATGTATGCCATTCAATTTGCGCAAGCTTACAAAATGGAGATTATGTTGCTGCACATTGTGCAACCTTCCACAGTCGATTTCTCGAATACAATGTATATTGA
>CANJRV010000099.1 GCA_947476825.1 Bacteroidota bacterium
CCAGGATAAGTTGCGTTTAATAAAGCAGTTTCGCCGTAACATAAAGTTTGATCGAGTCCTAAATTAATAATTGGTTTAGGCAAAATTGTAATTTGTATGCTGTCGGTTGTACTGCACCCTGTTCCAACTTTGACCCAATATAATCCAGATTGATTTACAGTGAACGTGCTGCTAGTAGAGCCATTTTGCCAAAGATGTGGTAAGCCAGGATTACCAGCATTAAGCACTAGGGATTGACCAGCACAAAATGATGTATCATTGCCTAAATTTACTATTGGTAATGGAGTTAGACTGATATGAATTGTATCGGCTGTTACGCCACAAAGGTTAGAGACTTGCACCCAATAGGTACCAGCAGCATTTGTAGTTAGAGTAGAATTCGTAGATCCATTTTGCCATAAAAATGTCGACCCCGGATTGTTTGCATTTAAGAGGAGCGAATTTCCTTGGCAAATAGTCGTATCATTTCCTAATTGAACAATTGGCCCCAATTGATTGGTAATATGAATAGTGTCTGTTGCTTGTCCGCATGCAGATGTAACCTGAACCCAATACGTTCCAGGAGCTGTGACATTCAGTGTAGAATTTGTAGAACCATTTTGCCATAAATAAGTTGCGCCAGCATTTGCTGCATTCAACAATAAGGATTGCCCTGCGCAAAGTGTAGTATCATTTCCTAAATCGAGAATAATACCAGATGTGCTAAAGCCATTATAAGTTTGCAAACACCCTGGTGGGAAAAGATAACAAGTGCTTGTATCATTTGGAAAAATAAAATTGACTAATGGTGTATAAACTGCCGAAGTAGTAGGCAAGCCATTAAACCAAGCATTGAAATCGCCCACTCCGATGAAGCCACCTTGATGTGCTGTGCCAACAAAATTGTTAGTGGCAAATACCATAGCAAAATTTGGACATACAGAAATTAGTGGTGTAGAGCCGCCAAGATTCGCTGTTGCTTGCAATTGATTTGCGATAGGTACACCATCCATGCCTTTATACGCGGCACCAGTAATGTTGATGCAACAATGAATATTGGAAGCGACCCAACCAGTGACTGTAGTCGCTATACCTGCAGAAGCATTAGGTGTAATGCTTAAGCCCGTAAGACCACTTGCAATGGTGGCAGCCGCAGACGATGAAACCGTGCAGCAACTTACTTCGTATTGATACAAAACCTTACCACCTAAATCAATGAAAGCTTGTATTTGTGATAATAGCGGTGTATAATCTTCATTCCCAAAAAAACATAACCAATCATAACCATTAATTGGATCTACACAGGTTGTTGTAAAACCAGCTGGTAAAGTATAAACCCCTGATGTATTTTGGGTTATGGTATGTCCATTATTGGTAATGGCTGTTGATAGGGAAGTGGTCAAGCTTTGAAAGCCTGGACTATTCATGATATAAATCCGATCAGCCATTGTTTGTTTACAGAAAAAAAATGTAGAAAGAAGGAGTAGGTAAACAAATTTCATGGTTAATCATTTTTTGATCGTATCAAATGTAAAATAATTTGTTTGGACAGTATAGTAAATTGAATATTTTTCTATTTTATATAAGTTTGCAGAGAGCCAACCGCTCATATTCAAAATAATAAATCCTCTTCAAAGAAAATTTGGCTAGTGCTTCACACTATTTGATTCTATTCACTGAACTTAAAATAAAAATCAATCCAACTTTTTTTTGTCCATATCTAATAATCCAAACATCTTACCACTATATTTGCACCCACTAAAAATAGATGGCAAAATATTGGTGGAAAATACTGTGTACGATTTTATTACTTTATGTAATATCTGTAGGTATGCTTATTGATATTCCCTATTTGCCAAAGCTCAAAGAATCTATCCGCAACCTATTTTACCATGTGCCCATGTGGTATACCATGTTGCTTTGTTTTTTACTCTCTGTAGTCTACGGTATCATTTATTTACGAAAAAATCAATTGAAGTACGATGTCATTTCCAATGAATTTGTAATCACCGGTTTGTGCTTCGGTGCGCTAGGAATGATTACTGGCATGGAATGGGCAAATGTACAATGGGGGGCGCCTTGGAGCAATGATCCCAAACAAGTTGGTGCTGGCTTGACCTTGCTTATTTACGCAGCATACCGAATCTTAAGACATTCCATTAAGGATGATGAAAAGAGAGCACGTCTGGCTGCAGTCTATAATATTTTCTCCTTTGCTTTACTTATCCCTCTAGTATATATTATTCCAGCACACTTCGCATCCTTGCATCCTGGTGCAGATAATAAACCATTTGAAGCATTAAAAACACAGCATCATTTGTTGAAATATGTATCTATTCCTGCTATGCTTGCATGGCCATTGTTAGGCATATGGATTTTTGATTTGAGATTAAGAATACAAAAATTAGAACAACCAGAAACTTTTATTGCATGAAAATAATATCCTTACTTCTACTATTTATTGTTGGGTTTATGCCTGCATTTGCGCAAGAAACCATGCAAGTAACGGATGTGAATAACAATGCTGGACTCCTTCACCAAAACGGACAAATATACCTTGTAGTTTTAGTCTTGCTGACTATCTTTGTAGGCATTATTTTTTATTTGGTACGACTGGAACGTAAAATTTCTCGTTTAGAAAAAAAATAATTAACCCATTTACTAATTTAAAAACTATAATACAACATCTATGGCAAAAGCAACAAAAGCCGCCGCACACTACAGCTTTTTTGAAAGTGTAGAAAGAAATTTTGACAAAGCCGCTTCTTTTACTAGTATAAAGGACAAAGGCATTTTAGATCAAATCAAAGCTTGCAACAGCATTTATCGCATTAATTTCCCAGTGAAAATTGCCGATAAAGTAGAAGTAATTGAAGCTTATCGTGTTCAACATTCGCATCATAAATTACCGACTAAAGGTGGTATCCGTTTTAGCATGGATGTAAACCAAGATGAAGTAATGGCATTAGCTGCTTTAATGACGTACAAATGCGCTATCGTAAATGTACCATTCGGTGGTGCAAAAGGTGGTATCAAAATAGATCCTAAAAAATTATCCGCTTACGATTTGGAAAAAGTAACAAGACGTTATACTGCCGAGTTGGTAAAGAAAAATTTTATTGGACCTGGTATTGATGTGCCAGCGCCAGATTATGGAACTGGTCCACAAGAAATGAGTTGGATAGTTGATACATACATGAGCTTACGTCCAGGCGAAATAGATGCTGCTGGTTGTGTTACCGGTAAACCAGTTACACAAGGTGGTGTAAGAGGTCGCACAGAAGCAACTGGATTAGGCGTTTATTTTGGTGTTCGTGAAATGTGTAACGATACCGAAATGATGAAGAAATTAAATATGACTGTTGGGATGGAAGATAAAACAGTTGTTGTACAAGGTTTAGGTAATGTTGGATACCATGCAGCGAAATTCTTTTGTGAAAACGGTTCTAGAGTAATTGGTATTGCAGAATATGAAGGCGCAATTACGAATCCAAAAGGATTAGATGTTGATGCTGTGATGGCACATCGTAAAAAAACAGGTTCTATTTTAAATTTCCCTGGTGCGAAAAATTTGAAAAAATCAGCAGAGGCACTTGAATTAGATTGTGATATTTTAATTCCTGCTGCACTTGAAAATGTAATCAATGGCGAAAATGCACCAAGAGTGAAAGCTCGTATCGTAGCAGAAGCTGCAAATGGTCCTTTAACTCCAGATGCTGATGCAATTTTAACTAAGAAAGGAACAGTTGTTATTCCAGATATGTATATCAATGCTGGTGGTGTTACAGTTTCTTATTTCGAATGGTTGAAAAACTTGAGCCATGTTCGTTATGGTCGTATGGAAAAAAGATTCAGCGAAAATATGAACACAAGCATACTTGGTTCTATTGAAGGTCTTACTGGAAAAAAAGTAAGCGCAGCAGAGCGTAAAATCATTTTACACGGACCAGATGAAGTAGATTTAGTACATAGTGGTTTAGAAGATACCATGATGGGCTCTTACCATGAAATCAAAGATATATGGTTGAAGAACAAAAAAATCGCAGACATGAGAACGGCTGCTTTTGTGAATTCAATCAATAAAATTGGGGTTTCTTACATGGAATTAGGTATTTTCCCTTAATATTATTCTCATAAGAATGAATGAAACCGCCCTTGTGGCGGTTTTTTTTAATAAAGATGCATATTATTTTCATTTTAAATAATTATTCAATTACTTTTGCCTTCCCAAAAAAAGATAGTCATGCAAGAAGCAGTAAAATTTGTGCAACAACAAACTAGTCCGATGAAAGAATTACCTACTTTTAAAGCAGGTGATAGCATTACCGTAAATTATAAAATACAAGAAGGAACTAAGGAGCGTATCCAACCTTTCAAAGGTGTTTGTATTAAACGTCAAGGTACTGGATTGACTGCTACTTTTACCGTTCGTAAAATGAGTGACAATGTAGGTGTTGAACGTACATTCCCAGCATTTTCGCCAAACATTGACAGCGTGGAAGTATTTAAAGTAGGGCGCGTTCGTCGTTCAAAATTATTCTATTTAAGAGATCGTCAAGGTAAATCTGCTCGTATCAAAGAGAAGAGAATGAACTAATATTATCCAATACTATAAACATATTTAAAAAACGAGCTAACTGCTCGTTTTTTCTTTTTTACCAATACACGGAAACATCTTTTTTTGATTTTACGCAAAATTGAATACATTTGCCAATCAACTCAGAAGATCATGACACTATTGAATCAATTATTAATCGCAATGCCAGGCACACCAGAAATGCTTTTAATCGTATTAGCTATTTTGGTTTTATTTGGCGGGAAAAAAATTCCTGAATTTATGCGTGGATTAGGTAAGGGTATGCGTGAATTCAAAGATGCCAAGGATAATATAAAGAGTGAATTGGAGTCTGGTATGAAGGAGAAAGAATAAATTTCTTCAATATTTTCAATAATTAAATAAGAAAGGGGGGCTATGAAAAATATTTTTTCATGTATAATATTGACGACCATTGTGTTTATAAGTACTAGTAATTTGCAATTACTAGCCACATCAAAAGATAGTGTAACTATCATTAAAATTACAGATACCGCTTCATTACCGCTTAAATTCAGACAAGAACTTGCTGCTAAGTATGAAATGAGAAGGTTGCAAGCATTGAATAATCCTATGGATAGTTCAAGATTTGTGAAAAGAAAATTGAACAATATAACGGAGCCACCAGTGGCAAACGCCAACATCACGGTCAATAAATCGGTGTATGGAACGTATACAGATTATATCATTGATTACGTAAAGAATTACAATACCAATTATGGTGCTCGTTTATCTCATATACAAAATTCTAGTCGCGGTTATTTTAGATTGATAGACAATATCATGAAACGTTTTAGTGTACCTAAAGAGATGAAATCACTAGCAGTCATTGAATCCGCTATGAATTGCAATGCAGTGTCATCTGTTGGTGCTGTAGGTCCTTGGCAATTTATGGAAGGTACTGCAAGAATGTTGGGATTGAGAGTTGATCACGTGATGGATGAACGTAGAGATATGTATAAAAGCACCAATGCGGCTGCTCGTTATCTTAAACTTTTGTATGGCATGTTTCATGATTGGTTATTGGTCATCGCTTCTTACAATTGCGGTCCAGCTCCAGTGATGCGCGCCATCAATACTGGCTCTGGTCGTAGCTTTTGGGATATTAAACCCAAGCTTCCTAAAGAAACACAAAATCATGTGATGGCATTTATTGCTACCACCACTTTCATGGATAGATTTTCGAATGTATTGAGCATGGGCGAAATTCCAAAAGGAGCAAAAGCACCAAAGGCAGATTTTTCTAGCTTGCGCAATAATTCATTGTCGAATGCTGATGCAGATGTGGATGAAAAAGAGGACGATAAGAAAACGATTTTTACGGCAGCAGAATTAGATCAAATGGCTATTTTAAAAGTAAAAGGAAGCTATAACTTAAATGCTATTTCTAAAATTTTAGATGAAGATATCGTTCGTTTGAGAAGATGGAATCCAAACTTTGATGCCGAAATAATAAATTCTACAACACCTATCCATTTGCGAATTCCAATGGCAAAAGTGGAAAAATTTATTATTACAAAAGAGCAAATCATCGCCGAATCCAAAAGAGCGATAAAATAAAATGATGCTGCCATCATTGTAAATCTTTTAAATACGTTGGGTAGCATTATCAATTTTCATTCTCATCATTTCCAGTATGCCTAGATATTTTATAGAAATAGCATACAAAGGAACTGTATTCAATGGGATACAAATTCAACTCGCAGGACTTACTGTGCAAGGTGAAATAAATCGTGCACTCTCTACCATTTTTAAGCAAGAGATACTTACTACTACTGCTAGTAGAACAGATGCAGGCGTACATGCCCAACAAAATTTTCTACACTTCGATATTGAACAAGCCATTCCAAATAGTTTATTGTATAGCATGAATGCTATATTACATGGAGACATTGTGGTGAAGAATATTATTGCAGTTGGCGAAGAAGCACACGCTCGATTTGATGCAATCGGTAGAAAATATTTGTATTATGTAACCGCACAAAAGAATCCATTTTGCAAAGAGACCGCTTATTATTTCCCTTTTCTTTTAGACATAGAAAAAATGAATCAAGCAGCTACCACACTTTTACAACATCATGATTTTACTTCCTTCTCCAAAAGGAATACAGAAGTAAAAACAAACAATTGCAGCATTGCTTATGCTTTCTGGACGCAAGAGGAAAATGGAATGCTGTGTTTTACTATTGAAGCCAACCGTTTTTTGCGTGGTATGGTTAGAGGTATTGTAGGCACACTTTTACAAGTAGGAAGAGGCAAATTGACGATACCTGAATTTGAAGAAATCATATTGTCTAAAGACTGTACTTTGGCAGATTTTAGCGCCGAAGCACAAGGACTTTTTTTACATCGAGTGATCTATCCAGATGGCATATTATTACATGCTTTGCCACATCGTTAGAAAATATTTTTTTCTGCTACTCTTTTCTCATATTTGCAGTTCGCTAATTGGTACATGAATATTTATCCCTCACATCTTGCTGAACAACTTGATTTCAATTATATCCTAGCATTGTTGGATAAATACTGTTATGGAAAACGTGCCAAACAATTGGTGCACGCCTTAAAGCCATCTTCTTCATTTGATCTTGTCAAACAAAGATTAATGGAAACTAATGAATTTTTATTGACACTGCACCAAGGCGATTTGATTCCAACTGGACAATATCCGGAGTTGGACAATGAACTGCATTTATTGACCATTCAAAATGCAGTGCTGAATAACTTGCAATTTGTGATGGTCAGGCAACTCATTACTGCTACCCACGAATTACTTACATTTTTTGAAGACAAAGAAGACGTATTTCCTTATTTGAAAAATAAGTTGAAACACTTGGAGAAAGATGAGTTTATGTTGTCGGCAATTAATCAAATTATTGATAAAGATGGATTGGTAAAAGATGAAGCCTCTCCATGGTTACAAAGTTTGCGTAAGGACATGCAAGAGAACCGCAAAACCAGTGACCGCCTGTATCGTATCCATATTCAGAAATACAAGAAGTTGGGATTCCTTGCCGATTTTGAAGAGAACTTTGTGAATGGCAGAAGAGTGCTGTGTATTTTGGCAGAACATAAAAGAGAGGTGAAAGGAATTATTTTAAGTCAATCTGCTTCTGGTAAAATATCTTTTATTGAGCCACAAAATGTGATTGAATTGAACAATGATCGTAAGCAGTTGGAAGAGGATGAGCAAAAAGAAATACATAGAATATTAAAAGAACTGACTGCCTTATTACATCCATTTCATGCAGTACTGGTGGGGTATTATGAAACATTGATTGCGTTTGATTTCATTGCGGCAAAAGCAAAATTGGCTAGGGAGTTGAAAGCAACTTTGCCTATTCTATCCAAACAAAATACGCATTTGCATTTGTTCAATGCATTTCATCCTGTTTTATTATTACAAAATACGGAACGCCATTTGCCTACCGTGCCTATACAGTGCAGCTTGCATGCAAGTGAGCGCATCATGGTGATCAGTGGACCCAATGCTGGTGGAAAATCTATCACCTTGAAGACATTGGGCTTGTTGCAAATTATGTTGCAATGTGGTTTGTTGATTCCGGCTGCGGCGAAAAGCGAAATGAGTATCAAGAAAAATTTGTTTGGCGATATTGGCGATAACCAAAGTATTGAAGATGGATTAAGTACCTACAGTTCGCGTTTGTTGAAAATGAAATATTTTTTAGAAAAAACAGATAAGGATACTTTGTTTTTGATAGATGAATTTGGTACAGGTAGCGATCCAGATATGGGTGGCGCTATGGCAGAAGTGATATTAAATAAACTAAATGAAACCAAAGCCCAAGGTGTAGTGACTACCCATTTTACCAACTTAAAATTATTGGCAAACCAAAAAGACGGCATATTTAATGCTTGCATGCTTTTTAATAGTAAAACCCTGAAACCCTTGTATCAACTGCATATTGGCGAGCCAGGTAGTTCATTTACGTTTGAGGTTGCCGAAAAAATTGGATTGCCAAAAGCCATTATAGACGACGCGAAATCCATATTGAGTGATGAAAAAATAAGCATGGACAAACTCTTGAATCAACTACAATTGGAAAAAAATAATATTGTGAAGTTGAAGCGGGATTTGCAAAAGCAAATGAGTAAAACCACTGCCGAAAAACGAGAGTTTAAAGACCTGAATGAAAAAATGGAGACCGACTTAGAGCGCAGTAAAGAGCAGAAAGAAGAACGGCAAAAAATGATGGACTATGGCAAAAAGTTACATCAACTCACACAAGAATGGCTGGAAACGAAAAATAAAAAAGAGGTGATTCAGAAGTTTGTAAAGCTGGCAGGATACGAATATGCCAAGAAAAAACTGCAAGAAGAATTAGAAAAAACAGAGGCCTTTAAACAAGAGAAAATAAAATCGATAAAAACGAAAATAAAAATAGGCTCGCCCGTACACATGATGAAGAGCCGCGAAATAGGCATCATAAAAACCATAGAACATAACCGCGCCAAAGTACTTTTTGGTAATGTAGAAGTAAATGTGAGTATGGATAAATTAGAGATTGCGAAGGAGAAGGAGATGTTGCATGTGAAAAACAACAACGGCGAAAAAAAACAACAAAAGCAGAAATCCTAGCAGCCAACTTTTTTAGAAAGGCGTAACAAAGTATAATCGTGGAAAACAAGTCCTCTGCAAATTATCAATAATCCTTCGGGTATTGTTTAGAGTGTCGTATGCGTACTATCCTGATGGACTGCTTTTCTATTTTATAAGATAACCTTACTTTTTTAAACTCAAAAGCTCTATAGTTACCTGCATTATCTTTCTTGTATTTATCTGTATTATATCGTTTTGGATGGAGGGGTAATGCAGTGACCTTGTTTGTAATTTCATCTATAAGAAGATTTGCATTTTGGGGTGAATCCTCTTCAATGAACACATAAATTTTTTGTAACTCTTTTATTGCTCTGGAAGCCCAAATTATTTTCATGCTAATGTATTATTTTTTCCAAGTCTTAATTTCTGCTAATATCTGTTCGTGTGTATAATAGTTTCCTGCTTCTATTTCTTTTTCTGCTTCTTCAATATCTTTATTATATGCTACTAGGTCTATGGTTTCATTTTCAATATCGTTTTCAAACATAGTGTACATTGCGTCTAATTTGTTTTCTGCTATAGAGTTTATAAACTGATGTAGTTTTTCTCTTTTGTAGATTGCATTTTGTGTTTGCATGGCTTGCTGTATTTGAAAACCAAAGTTACATATTTCTATCCTATAGGGTGAAAATATCTAAATCTATTTATAGATCTTCTTTGTTGTTTATTAGACTAGCTCCAAGCAATAATTAGGTGGTAACAAATCTATAATGGATTGCCTTACAATT
Organism: Bacteroidota bacterium; assembly: GCA_947476825.1. GTDB lineage: Bacteria > Bacteroidota > Bacteroidia > Chitinophagales > Chitinophagaceae > OLB11. The sequence continues at coordinate 9,923 of CANJRV010000099.1, forward strand.
TTTCAAATATCACCACTCGCCATGTCCTTTTTCGTTTCAGCGCAACGGTTTTTACATTTGTTTTAACGGCTAATACATTTGTATCAATCATTAATACATTTGTTTCAGCGGCAAAAACATTTGTATTAACCCTTACTAAAAAAAATATTGCCATTAAAACATATGTATCAGCAGCAAAAACATTTGTATTAAC
>CANJRV010000100.1 GCA_947476825.1 Bacteroidota bacterium
AATCAACAATACGAATCAAAAAATGAGTAAAATTGAAAATAATTGGTACAGCTAAACAAGGGTAAATAAATTTGAATGACAGGCTCCACTTGAAATGAAGGGGCATTATTTATGAGAAATTTGAATCGGGTAGTTTTGCAATGGTCTTAAAGTAATTCTATTGCCTCCAAACGTTCACTATAACTCTTTGTCAACCAAAAGGAATAATCCGATTGCTTCTGCTTAAGACTAATAATATTTACTACCTTTTCCATCACTCAAATATAATAGAAATACGCATTAGTTTATCCCTTTGACCTTCAAAAGTATTTGCCATTACGGTTTTACAATTTGCTTCGTCGACATAAATGAATATACTTCAACCCTAGGTTTGTGTCACCATTAACCTCACTATTAGCTAGTTTCAATGAAATAAAAAAATGAATGTAGGTATGTGAAGACTCAAACCATGGGGGCTAAAAGTCATTTCAATATTATGTATTATCGCGCGCAAACCTCTCTACACCCTAACTTCAAAGTATAAAAAAAGCACCAAGTGTTTTATAACCATTGGTGCTTAAAGATATTTTAAAACATGAATTCCTTAATTTATTTACTCCAAATAGAAGGACCTGCTCCGCCCATTCCATATTCATTCACTTGGCCTAAATTATTGGTAACTTTATAATACATAGTCATAACAGCATGTTGATAATAGTGTTGATTCAAAGGATCTGTATCCACGATGGCAGCCCAACCTTCTACTGTACAACCATTAGAAACTATTTGTGTAGGAATAGTCAATGTGTCTTTATAAGCCACAGCAGTAACTACTTCTAGTTCATCTTTATTTTGGAAATTTTTGATTAGCACTTTATCAATTTGTGGACCATTTTCAATACTCACTGAATATTGTGCCGCACTAGTTAAAGTGCCATCTTCATTCACATTCCAAATGCCTTTGAACTTATCACGAGTTACTGTTTCGCAATGTTCACCTTCGTATCCAACTTGGCATAAGCAAGCTCCATCTTTACATACTCCGCTATATGCGCAACTTACATTTTTACATTTATCTGGTTTACATGCATTAAATGCAATGGCAATAAATAAACAAATCGTGGCTAGAGCGGGAATAATTATTTTTTTCATGTTGGCTAATTCTTTCAATACGGTAAATATATAATTTTTTTTCTTTTTGCAAATCATTTTATGGTAAATCTCTTATACATACTTATTAAGAAACCGATAATCATAATGACAGTACCGATCCACAAGACGTTGATATATGGGAAAAGGATTGCCTTCATGATGATATAATCGTTCATGGCACTCGGCTGTTTATATTCTATCATCGCAGCGTTTTCTGCAGGGATAATTTTTGTGAGCCTAGTATATAAATTCAGATTAGAAATGGTATCGTCTATCACTATTTCGTTTTGATTCCGAATCACATACACTGGACGGGATTCCATTTTTTTACCTTCTAAATTATAGACAGAAAGTTTAGCTGCAACAGCAATGTCGCCTGTTTCAGATTGGTACTTTGTGGAAACAAAATCTGTCTGAAAGCCATCAAATAACATATATCCAGAAGCAAAGAATATCGTATCTCCTTGTTTCACCTTGGTGGAAGTATAACTGGTAGTATCATCCATTTTTGATTTATCTACCGTAGATGTTACGTAGGTAAATACATCATTCGTCAAATAATGTTTGGTATCCGGACTAGAGACTAATCCCATTTTCGGATTGATTTGTGCGTTGGGTTTTAAAATAAATTCTTCAATGATTCTGCCAGTATCATTTTCTCTTTTTTGGTATTTTACACTATAAAAATGATTAGGCCCATCTACTGTATCGCCAATATATGTCAATGAAAAACCTTCCATTCGAACGGGCACATTACGAAACAATAATAAATTCTCTCTACTCTCTTTTTTATTTTCGGCTTCCGTTTTTTTACCCATTTCAAAATCGACACCAAGTCTATTTACTGAAATTACTTTTTTATTATAAGAAGAAAGAACAATACCTGCTATCATTAAGCCAAACCCAATATGAGCAATACTTCCGCCCCATTTGATCCATTTCCCTTTGATGACTCGAATCAAATAAAATAGATTTGCCATTATGGTAAAGGTTGCTGAAAAGAACAATAATACGATTGCGGCTAATTTTAACTCTTGTCCATAAGATACTATCGCCGTCACTACAATTGCCAAACAAAATGGTAGTAATAATTTCAGTCCTACTTCCTGCATGTTGGAAGTCTTGAATTTAAAATAATAAATGGAAGCGGTGCCAAGCAAAACCAATAAGGTAATCCACAATTGAATCTTATTGTAATGCGCTACAGGATTGGTGATGGCTAATTTAGTACCGAACATTTTATTCCAAACAGGCATGGAAGTCGTGTAGGTAATTTGTACTACCGATATCATTAAAATCAACGCGCCTATAAACATCCAAAATTCACGCGAACTCAAGGCTTCTTCTTCTCCCACACGATCTGGAACAGATTTGATATTTTTTAAAAATAAAAAGAAACCAAGTACCAAAAACAAGCCAAGCATCACGAGTAAATGATAAAACAAAGAATTGCCTTCACCTGTAAATGCATGTACAGATGTATCGCCTAATATGCCTGTTCGTGTAAGAAATGTCGAATATAAAACCAACAAAAAAGAAAGAATAAAAAAGACAAATGTAGATCGCAATGAATACCCCGTTGATTTATAAATCATAACCGTATGAAGTCCAGCTATCATAACTATCCAAGGAACTAAGGATGCATTTTCTACAGGATCCCAAGCCCAATAACCACCAAAGTTCAAACTTTCATAAGCCCACATGCCGCCCATCATGATGCCTGTGCCTAATATCATACCACAGAACAATGACCAACGTAGTAATGGTCGTGTTAACTCTTCATAGTCTTTTTTCCAAAGTGCAGCTAATGTATATGCAAAGGGCAATAAGGTAGAAGCAAATCCCATAAATAAAATGGGAGGATGTATCACCATCCAATAGTTTTGCAATAAAGGATTCAAACCATTGCCATCTTGAATCAAACTTAAATAATTAGGTTGTGCAAAAATTGGAGCGGATGCCATTTGATCGCGCAATAACATAAACGGCGTAGTTCCAATTTTGTATTCCCAGAAATAAAGTCCCAATAACATGCTAGCCAATAAAGTTTGCACCAAGCTCACTACAGTCATCACCGGCGCTTCCCATTTATCCCTTTTACGAATCACAAAAAAACCTAGAACACAATGCCAGATGGTCCATAATAGAAAACTTCCTTCTTGCCCTTCCCAAAAACAAGACAATAGATATTTGAAAGGTAATGCTTTACTGGAGTGCGTCCAAGCATAATAATATTCGAAGTAATGATTGAAAATAATATAAAACAATACGGCAAATATGCCAAAGACACTAAAGGCATGTATTCGGAAAGCGTTGCGTGCCAATTGTTTCCAACTTATTTCATTGGATATTAATTTAGATTGTGCTGCAATGAAGTAGGATAAACTAGCCACTAAAGCGGCAACAAAAGAGAGGATGACAAAAAGCTGACCAAGCTTCCCTGGTATAAGATGTTCATTCAAAAAAGTTGTAGTCAAGTAAAATAATTTTCTAGGTTAAGTGCTGGAGAGTTAATCATTCTATAAGATTAACTTGATTTCCCAATGGCTTCTTGATCAGGTTTATATTTTGACGGGCATTTCATCAAAATGCGATTACATTTAAAATGTCCATCTTGCATACAGCCAGTCATGGTCAATTTTTCACTCCGTTCAAAATCTTGCGGTTTAGTACCATTAAAAATTATTTTTCTACTCACACCAGCTTCGTCTTTTGCATAAAAAATAAATTCGTTTGCGTTCTTCATCGGATGGTATTCCATCTTAGCAGTGATGGTATCTAGTTTACCAATGATTTGAAATTCTTTGCCAGGTTTTTGTTCGGCAGTAGCAAAGGTTTCATAGCTACTAAAATCGCCTATCATACTCATAATGCCAGCCAATGCGCCAGCTATTAGAACGATAGCAAGAATATTTGATTTTTTCATAGTGAAATGAATAAGATGCGCACAAAAATAAGGCAGGATTTGCGTTCCACCTAATTAGTATTTGCTTTAATTAAAAGGCTAAACTAAATTTATGGTAAGAGTTCTACCGTGGCGAATTTTTTGACAAAAATATAAATGCTACTAGTATTATTTGGGCGGCATACACGCTATCACTCCAAGTCCGTTTCCGCTCAAAGCAGCGGAATCCGGGCTTTTCCGTTCTATCGTTGCCGCAATACAGTCGAATCTAAAGATCAATCGTTTCGATAGATGCTTAGTTTTACTTCATTTAAAATGCATTCTTCCACATCATACTCTCCACTGGTCTATTCACTTGACCACTGTATTTAGCGCCAGCTTTGTTATTGTATTTCACTTCAATTTCTCCATCGACTGGAAAATAAATTAATTGTCCGATAGGCATGCCCGCATAAACGCGTACTGGCAATTTTACAGAAATTTCTAAAGTCCAATTTCCACAAAAACCAACATCGCCTTTCCCTGCGGTGGCGTGTATATCAATACCCAAGCGACCTGTACTTGATTTTCCTTCTAAAAAAGGAACATGCTCATGTGTTTCTGTATATTCTTCTGTAACGCCTAAATAAAATTCACCTGGCAACAAGAGATAACCTTCTTCAGGAATAGGGAAGTGTGAAATGGTGTTGTGTTTTTTTGCATCTAATTCCGCTGCATTATACATTGCCAATTCTCCGCCTAAATGCACATCGTAAGAATTACTACCCAAACACTCCCGATTGTAAGGCTCTATTTTAATGGTTCCCTTTTCTATTTCTTCTAAAATACGCTTATCCGATAAAATCATTATTTTATTTATTTCTGGCAAAGGTAATTGGAAGATGCAATATTTGAAATTGGTTTTTTAGTGAGATATTATAAATTCCCTATCGATTGGATTTCATTACTCTATTTCATTTATCCATAAGTCAAGTAGTAAATCTTTTTTAATGTAAAATATAGATAGCAATGTGGTTGGTCGATAAATATTCAATTATACCATTTATTTGTTGGGCATATTTTTTTTTGCGCCCCATGGTATGCCTATGTAGGTACTAATTCCCCTCCTTATATCCTACCAATTAACCATTTAAACCGAATTCTATTCATTCGAGCTATATAACTGAATTAAATAACCCTTTTCTATTTACATTTGGCAATCAAAAAAAATATATGCCTAAACAACTTACTCTCTGTATTTTACTTTTAATTATCGCATGTCAAACCCAAGCACAATCTCTTGGTTGTACAGGCATGGTGCAAGATTCTATCAATGTAAAATCAATTCCTTATGCAAGTATTTCAATGATACGTCAATCTGATTCTATTTTGGTGGCACACACAAGAAGCAGTCAACAAGGAAAATTTACTTTTACCAATTGCAAAGCAGGTAAATATATTTTATTGATTGCACATGCTTCATTCGTAGATTTCGTGGATGATATTGAACTCAAAGAAGGTGATGGCATCAAAAATATTGGCTCTTATAATTTGTTTCAACGTGGGCAATTATTGCGTGAAGTCGTCATAAAAAATTCTAGCAATATCAAGATCAAAGGAGATACATTGGAGTATTTGGCAGATAGTTTTCATGTAAGACAAGGTGCTGTGGTAGAGGACTTATTGAAAGTATTACCAGGTATTCAAGTGAACAAAAAAGGTGAAATAACTGCAATGGGTGAGAAGGTGCAAAAAGTGTTAGTCGATGGAGAAGAATTTTTTGGCGATGATCCTACTGTAGCAACACAAAATATCCAATCGAAGGTTGTAGAAAAAGTGCAAGTGTTTGACAAGAAAAGTGACCAAGCACAATTTACTGGTTTTGATGATGGGCAAGAAGAAAAAACCATCAATTTAAAATTAAAGAAAAATATGAACCGTGGCGAATTTGGAAAAGTAGAATTAGGCGGTGGATGGGAAGACAGATGGCAAAATCAAGCCATGATAAACTCCTTCAAAAATAAAAGACAAATGAGCTTGTACGGCATCATGAGTAGCAATGGTAAAACAGGATTAGGTTGGCAAGATAGGAATAAATATACCGGCGATAATGCTGGTATGCAAATGGATGAAGACGGTGGATTTATGTGGAATATGTCTGAGGACGATGATAATGCTATGAGCTGGGGCGGTAATAGTATTCCGGAAGGTATTACCAAAGCCTGGACTGGCGGTGCACATTTTGCTAATAAATGGAATGAAGGAAAGTATTCCTTAAACACCAATTATTCTTTTGGTCGAATTAACAAAACCAAGAGCGAGCGCTCCAGCACAGAAAATTTATTACCTGGCAGATCTTATTTAACGGAAGACACTTCGACCACTTTTAGCAGCATGAACACACATAGAATTACTTCAAGATTCGAATGTCAATTGGACAGCTCTCTTACTTTAATTTATAATTTAAATAGTCGTATCGGATTTAATACAGATGAAAATAATAATAGTACGAAAAATATTACCTACAGTGATTTGCCAATTAATAGTAGTAAACGAAATAATTCATCTGAATCAAAAACGATAAGGGTTAGTAATCAAATGACCTTCAATAAAAAATATAAAAAAATCGGTAGGACACTTTCGTTAAGCAACAATTTTGTTTACAATAATAACCATGCAACCGGTTATTTAGAAGGGAATAATTCATATGAAAATACCAGCAATCCAATCTTGGAAATTCTAGATCAAAAGAAGGACCAAAACCAAATTACGAATACGATAAGTTCTGACATAGCTTACACAGAACCTCTCTCTAAAAAATGGTTATTGAAATTGTCTTATGGCATTTCATCGGACAATAGCGAATCACAAAAGGCTGCATTAGTGAAACCAAGTAATGATGATAATTATCGTTTACAAATTGACTCCTTAAGTAGCGAATTTTCATCGCATGTGTTTAGCCAAACTGTCGGTAGCGAAATAAAATATACCGCTAAAAAATACAATGTAGCCATGGGTACAAAAGCTAGATATTCCACATTTACCCAAGAAGATTTAGTACGCAATATTAATTATAATTATAATCGTATCAATTTATTTCCAACCTTGAGATTCAATTATAAATTTGATCAATTTAACCGTTTTACATTTACGTATACAGGTTCTACTAAACAACCTTCTGTCAAGCAAATGCAACCTATTCAAGACAATTCAAATCCTTTAGAATTGTATATTGGGAATCCAAATTTGAAAGTAGGTTATACCCAAAATTTCAATATTAATTATTTCAATTATAAAGTACTCACGAGTAGAAGTTTGTATGCTGGATTGTCCTTCACGAATCTATTCAATAACATATCATTGAACAGAACATTCGACAATTTAGGAAGAACAATTAATCAATATGTCAATTTGAATGGTGCCTACAATTCTTATTTCTATTCTGGCTTAAATACTAAAATTCATAATTCCTCATGGGAACCAAAAATAGCCCTTAATGGCAATTTGAACCACACACCAAATATCATCAATAATAAGGATGGTGTGACCAATAGTTATGCGATAACTTTCTCTCCGGGTATTGCTTACAATAAGGAAGATAAAATTTCTTTTAATATTGATTTAGGAACCATCTATAATACCTCTAAGAGTACATTCTCCAACGCTAGAAATATTAGTTACATCTCTTACAATCCTTCCACATCCGTTACTTATTATTTTCCAAAAAGTATTGAAGTGGGTACTGATGCTGATTTCCAATATGCACCGCCTGTAGCACCTTACAATTCTAGCTTTCATCGTTTTTTATGGAATGCTTACTTAGGCTATAAAATGCTACCGAGCAAAACATTAGAATGGAAATTAAGCATGAACGATATTTTAAATCAAAACAAAGGATACGAACGTACGACTTCAGACAATTTCAATAAAGAACGCAACTTTAAAACGCTAGGAAGATATTGGATGTTGTCCGCCGTTTGGAATTTCAATTCTGGTCCTATGGCAGGCCCTGATAAAAAAGGCACTGGGCCTAGAATGAAAGGAGGAATGCGCAGAGGAGGAGGAATGAGAGGTCGAATGTAAAAAATAGATTCAATCAAAAACAAAAAATCACAAATGAAAAAAATAATTATTCTACTATTCATAACTACTTTGGTGGGTATCACTTCGTTTGCACAAACAGCATCCAAAGAAGAAGTAAAACCAATTACATTCAAAGGCAAAATTCATTTTGAAAGAAAACAAAATGTACATAAACAATTAGACGAAAGAGCAAAAGGAAGTAATGGAAATAATGAGTGGATTGAGATGGCAAAAAAGCAAAATCCCAAATACAAAACGGACCAATTCGAACTCTTCTTTACCGATCAATCAAGCGTATACAAACCAGCACCAGAAGGCATTACAGAAAGCAAAATGATGATGATGAATATGCCTGCAGATCGTAATATTGTATACAATGATTATGCAAATAATAAATGCATTGCAGAAAAGAAAATATTTGAAAAAACCTATTTAGTAAGCGATACATTTAAAAATTACAATTGGAAAATTAAAGAAGAATTTAGAACGATTGCTGGATTCAGTTGTCGTCGTGCAGAAACCATAATAATGGATTCAATTTATGTTATTGCGTTCTACTCTGATGCTATATTAGCAGAAGGTGGACCAGAAGGATTTAGTGGATTACCAGGCATGATTTTAGGTGTAGTTATACCTCGCTTAAATTTGACTTATTTCGCTACTAAAGTGGATAATTATTTACCTACAGAAAAGGAACTTGTGATACCTAGCAAAGGGGATAAAAAAGACTATGCTCAATTAAATAAAAAAATAAAAGAGAGTGTATCGCAATGGGGAGAATTTATGAACGTAATTTTGTGGTACATCAATTTATAAATCAATAAAAAATAAAATCAATACATGAACATGAAAAAAATAATTTTACTCAGTACCATTTCATTTGGATTAATCAATTCTTTGCAGGCACAATACACAAGTAAGGTAGTCATGAAAGAAGGACAAGTTATTACAGCAGAAGTATCTATGAATATGACTGCCACGCAAACCATGCAAGATCAACCCATGGAAATGAAAACAGATGCAGTTTCTATACAAACCTTCAAGGTGATTGGGATGTCAGAAACTGGGTATACCTTATTGAGCACATTAACTAAAATGAAATTGAATTTTGATGGCTTTGGACAAAAACAAGAATACGATAGCGAAAATAAAGAAAAGCAATCGGGCATGTTGGCAGGTCCACTGAATGAAAAAATAAACAAAAGCGATACCATCCAAATTGACTTGACTGGTGCGCTTATTGAAAAACCAGAATCAGAAAAAAAAGATAAGAAAAAAGGTGGACGAGGCATGGGCATGATGTTTGGAAGTAATGAAACAGCGAATTTAGAAACAGCATTTTTAATCATCCCGTCTGATAAAAAAGTAGGCGAAAAATGGAGAATCACCAAAGAAAAAGATGGTATCAAAAATATTATTGAATACACTATAGAAAGCATTGAAGGAAATGTTGTTCATTTATCTGCGAAACAACAAGTAAAAGGAACTAAAGTTGGTGAAGGACAAGGTGGCATGCAATTCACAACTACCATGAACAATCTAAGTGAAGCCACTTTAACTGTCGATAAAACAACTGGTCTGGTTTTATCTAAAACAGATACCACACGTACAGATAGCAAAATGCAAATGATGGACAAAGAAATTCCATCAACGAGCGTGGTGCATACTACTACGGTTTATAAATAAAATCACTACTGTCCAACTACGACCACTCCCAATTCTTTGAAGTTGTTTTAAACAGGCTGTTTTAAGGAATAATATTTTTTGTCGATTTGAATTCACTTAGCTTCAAAAGCTATGAATTCCGGTCGAAGCTTACTATCACAGATATTG
>CANJRV010000101.1 GCA_947476825.1 Bacteroidota bacterium
ATTATCATTCTCATTCATTTCATTTTAAAACAAATCCAATAAGCATCATGGAAAACAGTATTTTATCCAACAACCAAAATCAATCCACATTACCAAATGCCACCACCTCATTGGTACTAGGCATTTTATCTTTAGTATTTTGTATGGCCTATGGCATAGTAGGATTTGTGTTAGGGATTATTGGATTGGTACTCGCAAATAAAGACAGAAAACTATATCAATTAAATCCGGAATTATATACGAAGTCTAGCTACAATAATTCTAATGCGGGAAGAACTTGCAGCATAATTGGTGTTATCTTATCTTCTATTTTTCTATTGTTTATTTTAGGAATTATTGTTTTTCTAGGAACCAATGCAGAATTCTTGGATGCCTTTAAACATTTGAAATAAAAAGCTACATGCAAGTCAAGTAAGGCTTCGCACAAATCGAAGCCTTACTTTTTACAAATAAAAAAAACTCTCCAAGCATGGTTGATTTATTTATTGCTTGTATTTTCGCTCGATGTATAACTCTCCTATTTGGCTCGAACGCACCGAATTGCTTATCACAAATGCATGTATCGAAAAGCTTGCACAAACAAATGTACTCATCGTTGGACTAGGCGGTGTTGGTAGTTTTGCTGCAGAATTTATTGCTCGTGCTGGCGTTGGCAAAATGACCATTGTAGATGGTGATGTGGTAGACATTACGAATATTAATCGGCAACTTCCAGCATTACATTCAACCGTCAAAAAAAGCAAAGCTGCGCTAATGGAAGCACGCTTATTGGATATCAATCCGCTATTAGAATTGACTACTATTAATGAATTTCTAAACCCGGATGAAACAACGAAAGTGGTGAACAGTCAAGACTATGATTATGTATTGGATTGTATAGATTCTATAACGCCCAAGTTGCATTTAATAAAAGCCGCGAAAGAGAAAGGGTGCAAAGTCATTAGCAGTATGGGAGCAGGCGGCAAAGTGGATTCTATGAAAATAAAATATGCCGACATTTCCAAAACGCATATGTGTCCTTTTGCATTTTATATCAGAAAACGATTGCGTAAAGAAGGAATATATGATGGCGTAATGAGCGTATTTTCTGAAGAGAAACCAGTTCACGAATCCATCAAAGAAACAGATGGCAGCAATTACAAACGTTCATTTTACGGCACCATTTCTTATATCCCAGCATTGTTTGGTTTGAACATGGCTTCATGGGTTATTCGTGATGTATGTGGTTTGTTTGAACCTACGCCTTTATGTGTACCGAAAAAAAATAAGTCAAGGAAGAGTTAGGGGAAGGCTGTTAGCATTTGATTTTTGGGAATAAAAGAGTATGTTTGGATTGGGAAAATGGGAAATATAAAGGTTCAGAGTTAGACCAGTTGGCGGCAACGCTTTGAGACCTACCTCAAAAACTAAAATATGCATAACAGCACATTAAATTTTTGTTTACTTTTGATAGTCATTGAACCATCAAAAAAAGTTAATGAAGTTACCACATTACGAACTTATTGCAGAGAAAACTTTACGAGTTTATGAATTCACGAGTGAAGGTCCAAAGGGACAAATACCGAAGCTTATTAAGTTTAGTGAAACTGCACTAAAAGGATATTACAATTTAGCATTCGGAGATAAAAATCTGAAAACAGGTAATATTGACGATAAAGTAGTTTCTAACAATGGAGATAGCGAGCAAGTATTAGCAACAGTAGTTTCAGCAGTTTATATGTTTACAGAAACGCATTCAGATGTTTGGGTTTATGCAACAGGAAGCACAAAAGCTAGAACTCGACTATACAGAATGGGAATTACCAAATACATTGATGAAGTAAAAAATGATTTTTATGTATTTGGACAACTAGAAGGTGAATGGGAAGAATTTCAAAAAGATATAGATTACAATGCTTTTGTGGTAAGGAGAAAATAAAGTATTTTGCATCATAAATTTTATAGGAAATGAAATCAATAAAAGAACTAAACGACAAAAAAATACCAATCGTGAGAATTGACAATTCGCTTGAAAAGTATTTAAAAATGCCTATTTTTCAAGACAAAGTTGATAAAGCAAACGAGGCTTTAAGAACTATTGGGCTTCCAAAAATAACAACGAAATAAGCACTTCTGTAAAAAAAATGAAAGGCCTATTTGAATTCAATTATGGCTATAATTACAAACGTTCCTTTTATGGAACCATTTCGTACATCCCTGCATTGTTTGGTTTGAACATGGCATCATGGGTAATTCGTGATGTTTGTGATTTGTTTGAACCTACGCCTCTATGTATCCCTAAAAAAAATTAGTCGAGGAAGAGTTAGGGGAAATCATTGGTATTTATTATTGTCATTTGTTTTTTGGGAAATAAATGAGTATGTTTGGTTGAGAAAATGTTCGGGAATACATGAGTTGTGCGTCATTCAACCGAACCCCATAGAACAGAAAAATGAATTCAATACTGACAGACGATTTACGAGAGAACTTTTTTATTCGTCTTTACTTTGACGACAGCGAAGGTTTTTACTATGCAGGAATAAAAAGAGCATTTTTAGATTTTAGTAGAACATTAAAAATTCAAGATGACAATAGAACAACACTTAAACAAAATGCTGAAAAATTAATTTTAAGCAAACTATCTGAACTTACCCAGACAAATTTTTTAGACCAAATCGAATTTGACAAATTCCATGAAGCAACTTGCGAACAACTTATAGAAGTTTGGAGTGAACTTAAATTTGGACAAGCTCAAAAATGGATAAACATGACTTTGAAATATTGGCTTTTATTTGGAGACAAGAGAATAACCGGAATTGAAAAGAATGCAAAATATTTTCATATTCCAATTGACAGTTATGTACAGAAAGGAATGTTTGACGAAAAATATCCGAGTGCATGGAGTAAAATTGACGATTACGAAACTTATATGAACTACCAAAGACAGCATAGAAAGAAGCAAACAGAAAATTATCCAATCATTGAAGAGTTCAATTTCTTCAACAATTATAAACCATAAACAATGCACTATCAACAGAAAATAGACAAAATATTTGGGAAAGGAAGTATGTGAAAACACAGAACTTTGAGAACATTGTTTGACCCATATTCAAGTGAGTATAACGAAACAACAATGTATAGAAAACTTGAAATTCTTAAAACAATTAGAGAAAATGAAATAGACTTAAACGAACTGCTTAATGACTACAAAGAATTTTACATAGAGGAAAATAAAATACATGTAGTAGATGGTGCAGACGAAGGACTTGAAATATTATTGAGAGCAGAAACAGAATAGAAATGAACGAACGCACAACACACAGTTTAGCGCAAGCGGGGCATTCTGCTATCCTCATCATTTTATTTCTATTGAGCTTTAGAATAAAGATGAAACATTGTACCTTCGAATTCCTTGGCTGGCGTGGGTTTGCAACCCGTGTCAAATAACATCCATTGAAAAAAATGACCACTAACTACAAAACCATACCCCTCCCTACTCTAATTCATATTGCAACCTCACCGTCACGCGTGCAAATTTTTGTTTGTGATAAATATCATTATTACCGCCATAAGTATCTTCTTCAACCGTGCCTTCTCCGGTAATTTGAAACACACCCATATAGGCAGTTTTTAGTTTACCGAGATGACCATTCGCTGTTTCTACAATTTTTTCAGCACGCTCTTTTGCATCCTTCGTTGCCTTTTCAATCAGGTCACGTTTGAGGCTTGGCAAATCGGAATATTTATATTGTATTGGATCAGGATTAAACTCTACTCCAGAATTAATTAATTCGGAAGTCTTATCCGTAACATCTTCAATCCTTTTCATTAAGTCTGGATTTTTTTTACTGGAAAGTGAAATGGTTTGTTTTGCAATATACCCGTCAAACAATTGTTGTGTTTGTGTTCTGTTCTCCCCCGATTCGGTGGTAACGCTACGGTAACTTTTTTCAAAGTTGACACCACTAAACGAAAATTCATTTTCCTTAAAGCCTTTGGATATAAAAAAGTTTTTCACTTTTTCTTTATCAGCAATAATCATTGCATACGCTTCTTTCGCATCCATCGCCTTTGACGTGTAACTTCCAGAAAAGAAAATTTCATCTGATGTAAATTCTCTAGTCCCCAAACCGATAGATGATATTGTATCTAAGTTCGCATTGCGCTTTTTAAATGCATTGCCTAATAAGGCACCAGTGATAATGATAGCGAGCGCTAGGATGAGTGCTTTTAATATAGATTCTTTTGCCATGATAATTTGTATTAATGAAAAACCAAAAGTAATGACTAGGATGTTATCTAAATCATAAATAATTGCCTGCATGAAATAATTAGTAGAAAAAAAATATTTCCAGTAAAAATTCTTCCCATTTACATGGATCAATTGATATCCAATAACAGAAGTAAGAAAATAAAATACGAACACGATGAACTGCAAATACAAAATGCCTTATTTGCAGAAAATGCGTTAAGTGCAATTATAAATAATTATATTTCCATTCAAGTTTAATCCGCTAGGAGGGTTAATGTACTTTAAACACATTGGCTTGCGCAGGTTTGCAACCAGTGTCGTATTAACCACAAAGTTTTCCAAGGTGTTGTAAATATGTTATACCGATGTGAAATAATAGATAGACCATCCATTATTCAATCTGTATAATACCATCTAAAATTTTTAAAAAGCCCTTTGGTCTATTTTATAAATCAAGATGGTATTAGTTGGTTTGATCCAAGTAAAAAATGGTCCAAGTTTTTTTACGGTATATACAATTAAGATATACCTTTGACGCAAAAGTAATTACATGAAAATTTTATCTTTAAAACTGGATGATAATATATTCAATGAAGCTGAAGAAATAACTGGAAAATTAAAATTGGCAAGAAACAGATACATTAATGAAGCGGTTAGTATTTATAATCGAGTAAATAGAAAAAGATTATTGAAAAGTCAACTGCAAAAAGAATCCAAATTAGTAGGCAAAGATTCCATGAACATACTTCATGAATTTGAAAAACTAATGGATGAAAATTAAACAATATGACATTTGGATTGCAGATTTAAATCCAAGTAGAGGCACCGAACCTGGCAAAACAAGACCAGTAGTTATTGTTCAAACTGATTTACTTAATGATTCTCATTTATCAACTATTGTTTGCCCAGTAACCACTAATATTCAACCTGAAGTAGAATTACTTAGAGTTCATTTAAAGAAAACGCAACTGGACAAGTTAAGTGATATTCTAGTTGATCAAATTAGGGCTATTGACAATAAGAGATTAATCAAAAAAGCAGGCAAATTAAATGAAGAACAAATTAAGATATTAAAAAGAAATATTGGAGTGATTTTGGATTTGTAATGTATTTCTATGCTGGCACAGGTTTGCAACCCTTGTCCTTATTTCCTCAACCTATAATTTTTATAATTCAAATCCATCTTGAATAAGCGATACAAAATATCCTTGCAAAATTCTTTGAATGAAAATATTTTCTTGCTGATATCAAATTCAAACTTCCAATTTTTTTGTTGAATCCGAGCTTGCATAATCTTTGGATGTGTGCCTGTAAACAAAGCTAGACTCTGAATTTGACCATAATCAAAATCTTCTCTTTTTTCTACATGCTCTTCTACCCAAGCATCGTTATGCCAATATTTATTAAAATTTTCTTGCTTGCGTTGCATGGCTTTTGGTTCCTTCACCCAACCGTAATGATAAACGTAGGCATCAATTAATTTTACATGCAGTTTTTCATTTTCCTTTTTTCTAAATCCTTGCGCATCCCGATAGGAATAAATGTTACGATTGTTTTTGATAATTCGTATTTCCTTTTTATACCATTTACTGGAATTGCCAACGTAATCGTAAGAGCCATAAAAATGTAAATAATGAAACAATAAACCATCGATAGTTTGATTGTCCTTATTGGCAAGCATCGCCTCTCGCATAACTGCATGGTATTTTTCATGAATCACTTCATCACCTTGAATATAAATTGCCCAATCAGAATCCGCGGCAATGGCAGCGAAAGCTTTGTCTGTTTCTACGGCCAATACCCTACCACCTTCACGAAGTGTTTCATCCCAAATGGTTTCAATGATTTTTATTTTAGGCGAATCAATGGATTGGATCAGTGCTAAAGTTCCATCTGCCGATTTACCAACTGCCACTATACATTCATCACACAAAGGCAAAATAGAATGTATGGCTTCTACAATCGGGTAATCATATTTTACGGCATCCTTTACAAACGCAAACCCACTTACTTTCATGGACGCAATCTAAAACATTTATGTGACAAAAATTAAGGAAACACAATACCAGTATACCTTGTAACATCTACTTCTGGAACCGAAGAGCCATATTTTGCATTGATGGCTTTAATGTATTCATTCGCAATTAAGGCATAACCTCGAGGATTAGGATGCACCCCATCCAAACTAAATGCACCACCACTCACATACGACGTATTGAATGCTATTCCATTATACACGATGCCAGATTGAACCGTTTTTAAAAAGGAATTAATATCTACCAAGGCAATATTTTTAGTTGCTGCAATGTAGGCGATGCTTGCATTATAAGCTATGGTTGCATTTCTCACTTCTGTTACTTCAGTAACGTCTAACACATACTTATCTTTTAATGGTTTTAGAGGATTCACGCCCCATTGTCCGCAACGTAAAGAATCACTAGGTGTTGATAATAAAATATAATCATAAGCTGTAGCATGTCTCATTTTGACGCCAGGCACGGTAGAATCTACGATCATGAATCCATTTGCGCCAGCTGTCCATGTGATACCAGTTCCTGAATAAATAGCATTTAATGTATCAGCTTTACCTTGTGTAAGCACTACGCCATTCCAAGGTATCGTTGTAAAATAAGGAGCAGAGGTTACATCTGGGACATTGGCAATTGCACCTTTTGCACCATGTGTTGTTAAGCTATCTACCATAGCTGTCAATACCATGCGAAGTAATGTATCGGAAGAAAGTCTTGGGCTATATAAATCGACTGGAGGCACCGCACCAGCTACTGCATATAACAATACATCATTACTACCCAACCAAAGTGTAAAAAAAGTAGGATTAATTCTCATTGCTTCAGACAACATACTACTTGTATTCGGCGAAGCACAAAATCTTTGTAAAAAAGGATTCAATCCGCTGTATGCACCAGATGTTCCGTAAATAGCTAATGCCCCAGGAACGCCAACTAAATTATAAGGACCTGCTGCACTCACATTATTCAAAGCAGTTACACCAGCCGCATCCCAAACAGGTGCCAATGTTGGAGAAGTACTTCCACATGGAATAGCAAATCCAAGCACACGACGTGGGTTATCACTACCATCGTTTCCTCCACCATCATTCATATAAGGCACTTTAAAATCGCCGCCACCTGCCAATTTAAATTGATTTGCAAGCATAAGTGGATAAGCATTTTGTTGCCCGCTTTTACATAAAGCCCCATCTGCATAACCCGCAGTTAAAGAATTACCGATGGCTACAAAACGGGTAAAATCTGCTGAACCAGCACTTATATATTTTTCTTTCAAATTTGGTTTACAAGAGAAAACAAATATGCTGAGGATAAGGATAGAAATAGTAAATCGCATCTTTTCTAAATATTATTTTTTAGGATTATTTTTTTTATTGAATTGATATTGAATGCCAATACCTGGAGCAATGGCTTTGGTTTGAAAAGTCCCAGACAAGCCTGTTTCAAGATTCGTTTGTTTACGACTTGGCACGCTTTCATACAAAAAGGAAAAATCTAATTTTACATTCTTTGCCACTTGAACACTTGCGCCTAAGGTGAATCCAATTTTATTATTGTCTGGCAATTCAGGTGCAACATACCCATCCTTTACAGGTGTTTGATCATAAAAAAATCCAGTACGAAAAACAAATTTTGAAGACATTTCATATTGGACACCTACACGAATCGCACTTACATCTTGATAATTTCTTGGAGATTTTGCATCCGTTACTTTATCCGTATTCACGCCATAATCAAATCCAAGTGAATCGTAACTATTCCAAAAAGTACGATTTAAATCTAGCGCGAATATTACATGATCAGCCAATCGATAAGCAACGCCAAAGGACAATTCAGAAGGCAATGCCAAGGTTGTAGTAAAAGTATTCGTTGCAGGAAAACTAGCTGTCAAAGCTGTTGGAATATCTTTAAAATTTGCAGTTCCTTCTTTTACTTTCATCAACACTTTTGAATGATAGGTAAGTCCAAAAGACAATTGTTCATTTAGGCGCAAATAGGCACCAGCATTATATCCTATGCCATTTGCTGCACCTTTCAATTCTGCCGAAGCAATTGTACTATTCGACATCGAATTAATAGGCAAATCTTTTTCTAAAGTCACATGACCAGTGGAATAGACAAAGCCAGCACCAACAGCTAATTTCTTTGAAATTTTATACGAAAGAGTTGGTTGTAAATAAATGGTAGTCAAATTTATTTTATGTAAAATATATTCTCCACCCCAATCTTTTGGATAAGCCATACCACTTCCGAAAGGCGTATAAATACCGAGTCCAATATTAAATTTTTTATACAATTTACTACTTGCATAAACCGAGAAAGGAGTAAACACTTGGGCATCAGCCTTAGTCAATAAATTGGTGTTTGTTTCTAAAAAGCTAGTATTCGGCATCAAGGCATTGCATCCAATATTCACTTGATTACCAATAAATGACATCCCCGCTGGATTAAAATAAATAGTGGCAGCATCTTGCACAAAGCCAACTCCCGTATGCCCCATGCCAATTTGCTTTTGTCCTTGCAAGCCAATTTTAAATCCACCGGCATACGCTGAAAAGCTAAAACACAAACTGGAAATAGAAAGCAGTAAAAATTTATTCATAGATATTTTTCGAATTTATTGAGATCAAGTAAATGTATAAATATTAGGGTAGAATTATCCTATAAAGATTAAAAAAAATGCCGTTTAGTGAACCAATTTCCTAAAACAGCATTTATATAATACAATAAAAATAACGCAAACCAACCAGCAAAAATAGTGCCGAATATCCCTTTTATTTTATTTATTTTTTGTTCTGTTTTTTGGCAAAACTAAATTAATTGCGAGAATTATTTGGGCGGCACTCACGCTATCACTCCAAGTCCGTTTCCGCTCAAAGCAGCGAAATACGGGCTTTCCACTCTATCGTTGCCGCAATACAACTGCACCTAAAGACTATTCCTTTCTTAACATTTTTAGTTTAGCCTTTTTTTTCAAGTTGGAAAAAGGATCTATTTGCTATTCCTGTTTTTCAAGTTCCTCTTTTCGGGACATAAAATAAACTTCCAACGATTTCAATACCTTACCTGTTTGTTGCAACAAATTTCGATATCTTCTATCCTTTCGCTTATGATAACCTAACACTAAAAAGAGCCACCCAATCATGACCACCAAGCCTTTTACCGCAATATTGAACATATCGAAATCTCCTTTATTACCAAGGGTTTGCCGATACACTTCATTTTGCATTATTTCACCCAATACATAAAAAGGAAAAACCGTATTCATCACAAATGGGAAAATAAAAAGCGCAATGGCTAGTACATAATAAAAATATTCAAGAATAATATCTAGTCCTTTTTGCAATACATGCTTGGCTTGATTTTGATAAATGGCTTCTATCAAAGGCTCAATGCTCGACAGTTGGGCATCAATTCCTTGTTGGGCATAAGGCGTTTTCATTTCCATATTCTGATTCGTAGGAGTAGGCATTAGATTTTTTTTACGTTAAACATGAATTAACCCTTTTGTTTTAATTACTTTGCCGAAAATAAAAAATAATGAAATCATTTTTCCAATGTTCTGCACTCCTTATTTTAGGCTACTTGGTATCGTGTAAAGATAGTTCAACAAGTTC
>CANJRV010000102.1 GCA_947476825.1 Bacteroidota bacterium
ATTATAGTTCCCATAATTATCTTGTACAAGTGTATATATATTGATGATTAATTTGAAAGATATAAAAGGCAAATTCCAAAGAGGAAATTCCAAAATTTTAAATCGCAAATTCCAAAGAGGAAATTCTGATTCCTTCATTTTCAAATTTTCAAATCTCATTTTCAAATTTTCAAATTGAAACCACTATGCGCGAGGGGCATGCCACCTTGCTAAGAAATTAGACCCTTTCAGGGCTACTCGTGCTACATACAAGTATCTATAACATCTAATCTACTTGCGACTTTTTACTTTCGACTTTCGACTTTCTACTTACGACTTATGCCTTTCTAACTTCTCAATACTAACTTCTCAATACTAATTACTAACTACTCATTTCTCCATCCTTCTTTTCACATGCGCATCCACGGCAGCAATAGCAACCATATTTACAATTTGTCGCACAGTACTTCCCAATTGCAATACATGCACTGATTTATTTAAGCCTAAAAGAATTGGTCCCACTGCTTCTGAATTTCCCAATTCCATCATCAAGTGATAGGCTATATTTCCTGCCGACAGATTAGGGAAAATGAGGATATTCGGATTGTTATTTATTAAGGAACTGAATGGATAATTTTCCTTTAATAAATCAGTGTCAAATGCAATACTAGCTTGTACTTCACCATCTACAATTAAATCTGGGTAACGAGTGTGTAAAATATCGACTGCATCTTTTACTTTCTTTGCTTCACTCAATGAACTAGAACCAAAATTGGAGTATGATAAAAGCGCAACACGAGGAACTATATTTAAGTTTTTAAGATTCTCTGCCGCTAACATCGTAATGTCTACCAAATCTTCCGCAGTCGGAAACTCATTGATGGTAGTATCTGCAAAACAGATAGGTCCTTTCTTTGTCAACATCACATACATACCAGCCAATTTATTTGCCTTTTTATGCACGCCAATAATTTCCAATACAGGTCGTAATGTGTCAGGATATTTGCGGGTTAATCCAGTAATCACAGCATCTGCTTCGCCAGTTTCAACCATCATACAACCAAAGTAATTTCGCTCCTTCATTATCTTTTTGGCCTCAAATAAATTGTACCCTTTTCGTCCTCTTTTTTCAAATAATTTTTCACCATAAACATTGCGTTTTGCTTCTAACTCATCTGCTTTAGGATCTATAATTTGTACGCCTTCTAAATCCAAATTATTTTCTTTAATAAGGGATTTTATTTTTTTGATATTACCCAATAAAATCGGAATAGCAATCGCCTCATCTTTAACTTGCTGCGCTGCTTTTAATGTTTTGAAATTTTCTGCATCTGCGAAAACTACGCGCTGTTTGTATTGCTTCGCTTTATTGATAATTACTTTTAAAATATTGTCATCATTGCCCAAACGATTTTGTAATTCTTCTTCGTATTTATTCCAATCGGTAATGGTACGTTGAGCCACTTTACTTTTAACGGCTGCCTTCGCAACGGCTAAAGAAACCGTAGACAATAATCGAGGATCCATTGGTTTCGGAATAATATACGTTGGTCCGAAGTTCAAATTCTTTTCGTTGTACACCATATTCACCATATCAGGCACATGCTTTTTTGCCAATGCTGCCAATGCTTTCACGGCAGCCAACTTCATTTCTTCATTAATATTTTTGGCTCGTACATCCAATGCTCCTCTAAATATATATGGGAATCCAAGTACATTGTTTACTTGATTAGGATAGTCACTTCTTCCAGTTGCCATGATGACATCTGGTCTAGTTTTTACCGCCAATTCATATTCAATTTCGGGCGTTGGATTTGCCAATGCAAACACTATAGGACGAGGTGCCATGCCCTTCAACATATTTGCATTTACGATACCGCCTTTCGATAAACCGATGAATACATCGGCATCTCGCATGGCATGTTCTAACGAAAGTATTTCTCGATCTGTAGCAAATGGCTTTTTCATATCATCCAAATCTACTCTTGATTTCATAATAGCGCCCTTGCTATCGAACATCACAATATTTTCTGTTTTAACCCCAAGCTTTACATACAACTTACAACATGCCATAGCAGATGCACCAGCTCCGCTCACAACCAATTTTACTTTCCCAATTTCTTTTTGTTGCAGTTCCAAAGCATTCAATAATGCAGCAGAAGAAATGATAGCAGTTCCATGTTGATCATCATGCATGACCGGAATATTCATTTCTTTTTTTAATCGCTCTTCAATTTCAAAACATTCTGGGGCTTTAATATCTTCTAAATTGATACCACCAAACGTTGGCTCTAATGCCTTTACTATTTTTACAAAATCGTCAATATTTGTCGCGTCCAATTCAATATCGAATACATCTATATCTGCATAAATTTTAAACAAGAGCCCTTTACCTTCCATGACAGGTTTAGACGCCAATGGACCAATATCGCCAAGACCTAATACTGCTGTACCATTACTGATAACGGCAACCAGATTCCCTTTTGTAGTGTACTTATACACATCTTCTGGATTTTTAAATATTTCCATACAAGGTTCTGCTACACCCGGTGAATATGCTAGAGCTAAATCTCTTTGTGTTTTAGTTTCTTTGGTTGGAACAATTTCAATTTTCCCTGGTCTTCCTTTAGAATGATAATCTAACGCATCTATTTTTCGAATTTGTTTATTCATACTTGCTATCTCTCGTTTACAATTTTAATTCAATTAAAGGCGTGAAAATAACATTTATTCATTAATACGCTGTGGTAATTCAAATAACATTTTAGAGGGCTTATCCCCTCTTCTAATTCAGTCCTTCTTTTTTTAGAAAAAAAATATCTATAAAAATAATTTTTGCAAAAAACAGAAACCTTACTTTTACGCGATGGATGCGAATCAACTTTTGGAAAGAATAAATCATGTACCATTATTGCAGCAAGACAATGTAGAAGATTGGGATAATATATGTAATCAGTTTCCTTATTTTGCTTCTGCTCAATTGTTGCGTTATGGCTGCGCTGCATTGCATCAACAAGAAGATATTTATTTTACTGCCTTGTATAAAAACGATCCGCTATTATTCGCACAATGGGTGAATCAATTCAAGAATAAAAAACCTGTGGTAGATAATATCGTCGCCATTTCATATACCCCAAATAAAACAGAAGATCTATCGAACGAAACTGTGGATATACTAAGTGCCATTGAAGAATTGCCGCATACACCTTGGGTAGAAAAGAAAAGTAAAAGTAAACCTCCTATTTCGTACACGACGATGGATGATATGGTCTCTAACCAGTCGATGAGTATTGATGAAGAAATGGATATACATACAGAACCGAGTTTTCATCTTTCTAAAGCTTGGGAAGACAGAGACAAATCGCTGATGGTCATGATGAGTTTTACCGATTGGTTGAACCATTACAAGCAAATAAATGAAAGGGAGAAAGAAGAAGAAAATGAAAAGCGAGCATTAAAAGCAGCGTGGCAACAAGAAAAACTCGCCTCTGCATCGGACGATGATACCGATGAAATTCCAGAGTCTATTTTTAAACAGGCAATGGACTCTATCTCAACAGAAACGGGCATTATCAGTGAAGCATTGGCAAAAATTTTAGCAAAGCAAGGCAAGACAGACAAAGCGATTGATATGTATAAAAAATTAAGTTTGCGTAATCCCGAAAAAAGCACTTACTTTGCCCACCTTATTCAAGAAATAAACCAAAATATCGATTAACTATGGCAATGCTATTCTTAGTACTCATTATTATCACTTGCGCTGTTTTAGCGTTTTTTGTATTAATTCAAAATCCAAAAGGTGGCGGATTAGCAGGATCATTTGGCGGATATGGCAATCAAATGATGGGTGCCAAACAAAGCACAGATGTTGTTGAAAAAGGAACATGGGTTGCGGCTTCTGTATTGTTAGCGCTTACTTTGTTGTCTTTTATTTTAATACCACATAGTGGAAATAATTTGAATGAAAAACTTCGTTCTCAAAAAGTAAATACACCAGGTATGCAAGCTCCTGCTCCGCAAGCGCCAGCGCCAGTGCAACAAGCAGCACCGGCTCCAGCAAATCAAGCTGCACCAGCAGGCGGTCAAACACCTCCGGCTAATCCAAATAAATAATATTCATTAACTCATATAAAAAAACGGTAGCATTTGTTACCGTTTTTTTTGTGCTTGTTATTTTGTGAGCATAGGTTGTAAAACTGCTTGCAAAAGAGTGTACATTTTGTAACTCTAGTTTTTAAGATAAATTACAGCACAGGTTGCAAACCTGCGCTAGCAATGAAGTAGAAATTTTACGAATATAGTTTTTCAAATAAACTGTAGCACAGGTTGCAAACCTGCGCTAGCATAAGGAATTTTATCCTTGAGAATAAGCAACCTTTATAAAAAACTAAAGCTAGTTCCATCACCAACACAAGTTTGGGAGAGGAGGAACCAGCATCACGAAGTAAATGTAGTATATAATTCGGTTTAGTACAAATTTGTAACGATTTGCTGCCCCAACAACATCAGCCAAAACGGTGCCAACGCCACAACAGCTGAACATAGATTCCCCCTTCGATAAATAAAAAAAACCGCTCTCGAAAGAACGGTTTCCTTATTATTTCAAATTCAATATTAATAACGATACAATTCAGGTTTGTAAGGGCCATCTTTTGGAATGCCTAGATATGCGCTTTGTTCAGGCGTTAGTTCATCTAATACAACACCGATTTTTGCAAGGTGAAGACGAGCAACTTTTTCATCCAAATACTTAGGTAAAACGTATACTTTGTTTTCGTATTTACCTGGGTTCATCCACAATTCAATTTGTGCTAATGTTTGATTAGAAAATGAATTACTCATTACAAAACTAGGATGTCCAGTTGCACAACCTAAATTCACCAAACGACCTTCAGCTAATACAATCACATCTTTACCATCGATGGTATACATATCCACTTGTGGTTTGATGGTATTTTTTGTTTGACCATAATTTGCATTCAACCAAGCCATATCAATTTCGATATCGAAATGTCCGATATTACAAACGATTGCTTTATCTTTCATCACACGGAAATGTTGTTCTGTAATTAAATCGCGGCAACCAGAAGCGGTAACAATAATATCTGCTTCACGAACTGCATCAATCATACGCTTCACTTCGAAGCCGTCCATAGCCGCTTGTAAAGCACAAATAGGATCGATTTCGGTAACGATAACTCGGCAACCTGCGCCTTGTAAACTTGCAGCACTTCCTTTACCCACATCACCGTAACTACCCACTACAGCCACTTTACCAGCCATCATGATATCTGTTGCACGACGGATTGCATCTACCAATGATTCTTTGCAACCATATTTATTATCGAATTTTGATTTCGTAACAGAGTCATTTACATTGAAAGCTGGAATAGGTAAAGTTCCTTTTTCCATTCTTTCATACAAGCGATGAACACCAGTTGTTGTCTCTTCACTTAAACCTCTGATATGTTGAATAAGTTCAGGGTATTTATCAAAAACGATGTTTGTCAAATCACCACCATCATCCAAAATCATGTTTAAAGGACGGTCTTCGCTACCGAAAAATAAAGTTTGTTCGATACACCAATCTGCTTCTGCTTGGCTTTGTCCTTTCCATGCATATACACCAATACCAGCAGCAGCAATTGCCGCAGCAGCTTGATCTTGTGTACTGAAAATATTGCAAGAGCTCCATTTTACTTCAGCACCTAAAGCGGTTAAAGTTTCAATCAATACAGCAGTTTGAATGGTCATGTGTAGACAACCTGCAATACGAGCACCTTTCAAAGGTTGGCTAGCAGCATATTCTTTGCGGATAGCCATTAACCCTGGCATTTCAGCTTCTGCTAATTTAATTTCTTTTCTACCCCACTCTGCAAGGCTCATATCTGCTACTTTGTAAGGCAGTTGTAGATCTATTTTTGTTGTTGTTTCTGTTGACATGTTTATTAAGTTTTAGAATACAAACTTAAGTCATGTAGTATAATTTCCTTTTATATTCAAAAACAAAAGGAAATTTTATAGAAATAAATTACTTTCACAGGATAAATTGTCATTTTATGAAAACAAAGGAAACCCAAACAGCAAAAAATGCGGAAACAAATTTCGTATTGGATACGAAGGACATTGCCATTTTAAAAATTTTACAGCAAAATGCGAAAGCGACTGTATCTGATATTTCGCAACAAGTGCATTTGAGTTCTTCACCAACATTTGATAGAATAAAACGACTGGAGCAAAATGGCATTATCAAACAATATGTCACGCTATTGAATCCAGCAAAAGTGAAACGTGGTTTGATGGTGATTTGTTATGTGTCTTTGAAAGAACACAATAAAAATGCAGGAACAAAATTTATCAAATCCATCATGGAAATGCCGGAAGTTATTGAATGTTACAGCATCAGTGGCGAGTTTGATTTTATGTTGAAAGTGGTGGGTGAAAATATGGAACGTTACTATGATTTTCACGTCAATAAATTAAGTCTAGCGGATAATGTTGGACATATACAAAGCGTGTTTGTGATGGGTGTGATTAAGGAGAGTTTGTTGAGTATATAGGGTGAATCATGGATGAAGCAATTGTTTGAATCACGGATTATGAGGATGAGGAAGATGGCACAGATGGAGGCGGTTGTCTGAATCACAGATGAAGAGGATGGCACGGATGGCACGGATGGAAGCAATCACTGATGATGATGAGTGTCTGAATCACGGATGATGAGGATGGCACAGATGGAGGCAATTGTTTGCATCACGGATGATGAGGATTACACGGATGGCACAGATGAATGCAATCACGGATGATGATGAGTGTCTGAATCACGGATGAAGAGGATGGCAAGGATTGCACGGATGGGGGCAATTGTTTGAATCACGAATGATGAGGATGGCACGGAAAGAGGCAATTGTCTGCATCACAGATGAAGAAGATGGCACAGATAAAGGCAATCACGGATGAGGAAGTTGGTAAGGATAAAATGCTGGGAAGCTATCCTTTCTGAAAGGTGCTCGCACTCTGCTTATTGCTAATAATGGAATTATACAATAATTGTTTGAATGCTTTATAGTAAACGTTTAATTGTCGAAAAGTCGAATCTTGTTGAACGATGATATTCTTTTTTTGTAGGCTATCGGTGTTGAAATCATACATTGCTGTTGTGCTGGTGTCGTGATAGGCCAACACAAAATTGTTGAGTCGCATTTGTTCAAATTCACTCATTTTATTGAAAGCAAAAGCTATTCGTGTGGTATCAAAAGCACTTTTCCCAAAAGCGAAAAAATCCTTTGGATAATGTATATAATCTAAAATGGTTGGTAGGATATCTATCTGTTGAAACAAGGTGGAATTTCTTCCGACAAGTGCAGGATCACCTGGCTTAAAAAACAATACTGGTATAGCATACAAGCCCATTGTATTGGCATAATACGTATCATTGTTGGCGATAAAATTATGATCGGCAGTGATGACGAATAAAGTATTTTTATACCAATTTGTTTTGGCAGCAGAAGCAAAAAATTGTTGCAATGCCATATCACTGTATGAAATTCCTTTTTCAATCCCTTTTAAATTCGCAAAGTCTGCATGTTTATATTTTGCTGGTAATGCAAATGGCTCATGCGAACTCAAGGTAAATATGGTGGAAAAAAAAGGCTGCTTCATGTTGCCCATTTCTGAAACCGTAAATTGCAAAAACGGTTCATCCCAAATACCCCAAGTACCATCGTATTCTTTTTCATTATTAAATTCTTTTCGTCCTTTATAGTCGTCAAAACCAGCACTCTTTGCAAATACATCAAAGTTCATGGTACCGTTTGTGCCACCATGAAAAAAGGTAGATTGGTAATTCAAATTTTTCAATAGCGCAGGCAGTGCATCAATCGTGTTGGTGCTATAAGGTGATGTAGCGAAAGGCTCATCCATAAAATGTGGAATGCCTGCAACACAAGCAGGAATGCCATCTGCAGAACGGTAGGCATTGGCGAAGGCGTTGGTATACACATAACTTTTTTGCATCAGACTATCCAAAAATGGCGTGTAACTTTTTCGCCCACCAATACCAGTATATCCTTTCCCAAAACTTTCCAACAGGATTAAAACGACATTACAAGTATTCGGCTTTTGATGATGATGATAATTTTTTATTGGATGGAATAATTCATTTACCGTTTGATCTGAATAATCATGTATTGGCACTAATTTTTTTTCTTCGAAAGAATGAATAATGGAAAAAGGGGTATTGACCAAGAGTGGAATTTCATCATTGGATACAACAAGAATAGCATTGCCGGTTATTAATGGTTTCAATTGCAAACCACCACGAATGCAAAGAATTGATAACAACAAGCTTATGCAAAAAGCAATAATGGATTTAATATTTAACTTTGGACTCTCCAGCATTTTATAGCGTTGATTTATTTTATGACTGACATAAATAAATAGTATAGTACATAAAACAATCAACACAGAAACATACCAGAACTTAGTCAAGTATGATGGAAGCAAATCTACGAAATCTGATTTCTTACCAATTAAATGAAACACCTCTGCAGTCATTCGTTTGCGAACAAATGGGAAGTAGGCAATGTCAGCAATGTCAAAAATAAATCCAAAAGTGTTGCTGATTAAGAACCAAATATGGATGGCCTTTTGATACGTTTTATGCTGCACAAAAGCAAATGGCAATAACATGAAAACGATGTATGGCAGATTCAAGGTAAACACCGCAGACGCATCAAAGCGCAGACTAGAAAAGAGTATATAGAGGTAATGCCAAAGGTCAACTTGCGCAAAACAAACTTGATTAATTAGAAAGAAAAAAAGTCGGCTACATTGATAAATCAGGAGTACAAGCCCGATTTGAAAAATCACTTTTCGATATGGAGTGGGTAAGCTAATTTTTGGCATGCAATGTAAAGCACATGGTTAGTAGAGTGCGAATGTAGGAAATAATGTAGAATGGTTGAGTTGAAAATTGATTGTAGTTGTTTGAATTAGTATTGAAAATGAATGACATTGTCTGAATCACGGATGAAGAGGATGACACGGATGGAAAATAATTGTCTGAATCACGGATGAAGAGGATGACACGGATGGAATGGATTGGTAAATACGCAATTGTCTGAATCACGGATGACACGGATGGAAAGGATGGAATGGATAAATACATACGTAATTGTCTGAATCACGGATGAGGAGGATGACACGGATGAAATGGATGAATGCATACGCAATTGACTGAATCACGGATGAAGAGGATGACACGGATGGAAGAATAAATAATAATTTGCAAACTTCACCTCCATTCTCACTGTAACATTTTATCAAAGTCACGCGTTTCAATAACGAAAAGGTTTTATTAGAATATATCTAAAGCAATCTATAATTTTTTATACTTTCGCTCCGACAATTTATTTTATATCCTATGTCCACAAAACCTGCGCCAAATGCAGCGCCAACCAACCCGCCAACAAGTTCTATCGAATCCGTTTCGAAACCATATACAAGTTGGCATATCATTTATAATATTAGTCTGGCTGTCCTATTGATTGCCATGACCATGATGAGTTTTCATTATGGGCTCAGTGGTGATGAAGTGGATATGAATGAATATGGAAAAGCGATACTCAAATATTTCACTTCCTTTGGTAGCGACCAAACCGTTTTCAATATGCCAAAAGAATATAATCGGGATGGCGTGATTCAATATTATGGTGGCTTGTTTGATTTGCTTTGTGCTATCGTGAATAAATTTTCTCCTTTCGCAGAATATACAACCAGGCATATTTTGAATGCGTGGGCAGGTTTTGCTGCTATTTATTTTGCATCCAAAATCATGATTCGTATTGCAGGTAAACAAGCAGGTACCATTGCTGTATGGCTTATGTTTTTATC
>CANJRV010000103.1 GCA_947476825.1 Bacteroidota bacterium
AACATACAAAAGCTACAGGCTATTTATCAAAGCGACAATGTGAAAGGTGTTATTTTACATGAAGCAGAAAAGTTGGAAGGTACAGTTCGAAATACTGGCATTCACGCAGCGGGTATAATAATCGGTCCTAAGGACTTGATGGAGATTATGCCACTTTGCAAACAAAAAGATATTGATTTATATGTTACGCAATTTTCTGGTAATATAGTAGAAGAAGCTGGAGCTATCAAAATAGATGTTCTAGGTTTAAGTAACTTAAGTATTATACGAGACGCCCTTCTGTTTATTAAAGAAAATCACCAAATTGATATTGCTATTGATGATATTCCATTAGATGATGAAGCTACTTATGCCTTGTATCAAAATGGAGATACCGAAGGTACTTTCCAATTCGCATCAATTGGAATGAAGAAGCATTTAAGGGATTTGAAACCTACGAATATTGAAGATTTGATTGCGATGAACGCGCTGTTTCGTCCTGGTCCTATTGAGTATATTCCAGATTTTATAGACCGTAAACATGGTCGTAAGGAAATCATTTATGACCTACCTGAAATGGAAGAATTTCTGAAAGAAACTTATGGCATTACTGTATATCAAGAGCAGGTGATGTTATTGTCTCAGAAATTAGCAAATTTCACTAAAGGTGAGGCAGATATATTGCGTAAAGCAATGGGTAAAAAGCAAATTGAGGTGCTGCAAAAAATGAAATCTAAATTTTTGGATGGCTGTGCTGCAAATCAACACCCTTTGGATAAATGCGAAAAAATATGGACTGATTGGGAAGCTTTCGCTCAATATGCCTTTAATAAATCGCACTCGACCTGTTACGCATATCTTGCATACCAAACTGCCTATTTAAAAGCAAATTATACTGCAGAGTATATGGCGGCTTTGCTTAATGCGCAAGGCAATACGGAAGATATTTCAAAGTACATGAAAGAATGCCAGCGTATTGGCGTACAAGTATTAGGTCCTAATGTAAATGAAAGTAAGAAGGCATTTAGTGTGAACAAAAATGGTGTTATTCGCTTTGGATTAGGTGCCATCAAAGGCGTTGGCGATGCAGCAATTATGGAAGTGATAGCGGAACGTGAGATGAATGGATCCTATGATGATGTATATCATATGGTGGAACGATTAAGCGCTAGAGCAGTTAGCAAAAAAACGTTAGAAAGTTTAGTCATGGCAGGTGCATTAGATTGCTTCGCCGATATACATCGTGCCCAATATTTTTTTACAGGCGCAGGTGAACGAGAATCTAATTTAGAAAAAATAATTCGATTTGGACAAAGCAGAATAAATAATGCTAATACCCTAACACAGAGTTTGTTTGGAGATGGGGAATTGCCAGCAGTTGCTAAACCTAAATTGTATCCTTGTGAACCATGGATATTGTCTGAAACTTTACGTAAAGAAAAAGATATGGTTGGCATTTATATCAGTGCTCATCCATTGGATGGATTTTCGTTTGAGATGAACAATTATGGTTTTACGCCATTGACAGAATTAGATGCTGACTATAATAAATCCAGGCCCTTGCGAATCGCGGGATATATATCGGAAGTTCGGCATCAAATTTCAAAGAAAGGCACACATTTCGGCCGTTTCAAATTGGTCGATTATAATGGAGAATATGAGTTTTCCTTATTCAAGGAAGATTATCTTAAATTTAAGGATATGTTAGTGCTGGATAATAAGATAATGATTTCTGGTCGATTTCAAACTAGATGGCAGCAAGAAGATCAATTTGAATTTAAAGTATTGAGTTTGACTTTGCTAGAAAATGTAAAAAAACTGTTGACCAAAAGACTGACAATTGAAATCGCATTGCAAAAATTAGATGACGAATTTGTGAATATTGTTAGAAAACATGCCGAAAAGACAGGCAGTTGTGAGCTTGGTATACAAGTTGTAGATTTGAGCACACAGGAGCAAATCAAGATGTATACTCCATATAAAAAAATAGAATTGAATGACGCTTTTCTCGAGGAGTTAACAAAAATGAACGGCCTTGTGTATAAAGTTGTTACCAACTAAATTTCTACAAGATATATTTGCAACACAAAAATAAATTAAAATAATAAAAATAAAATCATGGCAAAAACATTCACAGACGCAAATTTTGAAGCAGAAGTTCTTCAAACAAAACAATTAAATGTAATCGACTTTTGGGCACCTTGGTGTGGACCATGTGTAGCACTCACGCCTACTATTGAGGCTCTAGCAACAGAATATGAAGGCAGAGTGAATATCGGCAAAGTAAATGTAGATGAAAATTCTCACTTGTCTGTAACCTATGGTATCACTAGTATTCCTTGTATTCTTTTTATTAAAGATGGCAAGGTGGTAGACAAGCAAGTAGGTGCAGTTCCTAAAGCTGCGTTAGGAAAAAAGATTGAATCGCATTTGTAAAACATTTTAGTTTCTTTAATTAGTATTGATTACTTTTCATTTATTTGGCAGACCTAAATGGTATCTAAAACCATATAGGTCTGCCTCTTTTATAAGAAGAGCATCTCTAAAACCTTAGTTATATAGCGTAGGTGTTCGATCTTTATTCAGGGAGGTGGTATTCGGTTATTTTTTGGCAGGTTGCTTTATTATAAATAATTTACTTTCGTTTACTCAAAATAATTTGTGAAGCTGATTTCTAAACCTAGTTCTATTTGTTTTTTGCAGTAAAAAAAAGTTATAATTACTTTCCTTTTTTCCAACTGTTCATAAATATAATTCGTCTACCCATTAACTTTTTCTATGTATTTAGAAAAAACTATGTATTTTTATCCTTTAAATAATTATTCCAAATGAAAAAACTTTTCCGTTTTTTATCTCTAATTCTGCTAATTTCTTTTGCAAGTAGTCAAGTAAAGGCTTCTCATATTGCGGCGGCGGATATTTATTATGAGTATATTTCTCCGTTGAAATATAAAGTTCATATCGTACTTTATCGAGATTGTAAATCAGGGAATGCAACATTAGGACCAACATTAGGAACTTTCTATTGTAGTGCTTCCTCAGTTACATGTGGCCAAAACATAACTTTTCAAGCAGATACCACAGGTTATGGAAGAATTGACACCTTGAGTTCTTTGTGTGCAAACGTAGACAATTGGTGTAAAAATTCATCCAGTATTTTTCCAGCATATGAAAAATGGCATTACAGTGCCATAGTGGATTTGCCAATGGCTTGCACTGATTGGATTTTTGAATTTAGTAATTTCTGTTGCCGAAATAGTGCAATATTAAATATTCCAGCAAATGGTATTTGTATTCAAGCAGGTTTAAATAATGTGGCGAGACCAATTAATTCTTCTCCAGTCTTAACTGTAGATCCAATTCCATATGTTTGTGTGAATCAAGCTAATTTATATTTGAATGGCCCTGTTGATCCAGATATCGACTCTATTATATTTACTAATATTATACCAAAAGACGATAACTGTACTAATTTTACTTATACAGGCGGAAATTCATTAGTTAATCCATTACCAGTAAGTCCCATAGGACCTTTAGGTTATGTGGTAGATCCACAAACTGGTACAGCTACTTTTACACCAACCGCCCAAGGTGTCTATGTATTGGCATTTCAGGCAGAAGAATATGACAAGCAAACAGGAGTAAAAGTTGGTTTTTCACAAAGGGATGTACAATTAAATGTACTGAACTGTAATGCGGCACCTCCTGTAATTGTCGGTGCTGCCTTAAATACTGCCGTCCAAAATTTACAAGGTGCAGTTATTTTACCTCCAACGCCTCCTTATGTGCTCATGGTTTGCCCTGGTCAACTTATGAGTTTTGATGTACAAGCAACAAGTGCTTCCTTAAGTAATAATGTAAAAACCTATGGAAATAATGCAAGTTCATGTCCTGGTTCCACATATACAGCTTCTCCGTTAGCAGGTGGTAATCCAGTTACTGGGACATTTTCATGGACACCAAGTGGCTCCGATATCGGGGACCATACATTAATTTTAACATTTGCCGATTCTACATGTACAACTGGGCAACCCATTGTATTGAAAGCATATCAAGTTATTTTGATTAAAGTATTACAAGGTGTAGATGCTGGTCCAGATTTAGTTACTTGTAACACTGCAGACTCTGTTCAGCTAAATGCAACCGGTCCTATTACAGTAACACAATGGAATTGGATTGATATTAGTGGTGGTCCTGCAGTTGGTCTTTCAGTAAATAATATAAAAAATCCAAAAGCATTTCCTCCTTCTACTACAACTTATATTATTAATACTAATGCACAAACAGCATGTAAAAATTCAGACACAATAAAAGTATCAATCGTTCCAGGTATTACTGTTAGTGCAGGTGGAGATCATATTATTTGCGCAAATGATTCTATACAATTATTAGCCACAGCAACTCCTGCGCAATTTAATCCAATAATTGATTGGACGCCTGGGAATGACTTGAGTGATTCAACAACCATGCAACCTTGGGCTTCACCTTTAGTAACTACAGATTATTTGCTTACCTATCACGATGATAATGGTTGTAAGTATACGGACCATGCTTTGGTAACTGTTGCTGGAGCAAGACCTATATTAAATGCATTGTCATCTGAAATGAATGTTTGTCCTGGTTATCCTTTCCAATTGTTTGCTAATGCTGCATCACAACCATGTGGATATTCTGTATTCCCTTGTAATGCAGGAACTTCGTCCTTTAAAACAGTAGGTACAGATAATGTTCAACAAAATCAATTCTCTCCATATTATACGAATTGGTATGAGGCTTATAAAACACAAATATTATATACTGCAACTGAATTGCAAGCTGCTGGTATCCGCTCAGGAAATATTGCTGCTATTTCATGGAAGGTTATTGCAAAAGGTAGTGATACCATGCGTAATGTTCGCATTAGCATTGGTTGTACTAATGCAACTCAATTAGATGGAACTACTGGCTTTTTAACAGGCTTAGTTCAAGTGTATTCTGTTCCAAAATATTATTCTACTTTAGGTTGGAATGTGCACACTTTTCCAAATAACATGAATTATTTCTGGGATGGTGTTTCTAATATAGTAGTTCAAATTTGTTATGATGTAAATGGATTTAGTAGTAACCAAGATGTAGTGGAAAGTTCTAATACTGCTAACACAATGGTTATGCATCAAAACCAGTTTACTGGTGTAGGTTGTAATCTTATAGCGGCAAACCCTTTAATTGGCGCTGTTCGTCCGAATACAAGATTTAAAACTTGTGAAACTGGAACCTTTAATTATTCATGGGGACCAAGCACAACTTTGGATGATTTTACAAAATCAAATCCTTATTCAAGTGGTATTTACAATACAACAGATTTTATTGTAGATGTTGTAGCACCGAACAACGCGAATTGTATTGGACATGACACTATTCAAGTAGTTGTAGATAATTCCAATGCAATTGATGCGACAGTTACACCTCAAATTTTATGCGAACCAGGTTTAGTTACATTAACTGGTACACCAGCTGGTAGCCCACCAAGATATGAATGCGGTGAAGAAAACGTAACCTGTTCAGCGCCGTTTAATCAATATTTCGCAGGTGTAGGAGTTGCTTCAAGTACAGCATTAACTCCACTTTACGGGTCATATGCTGGTGGAAGGTCTCAAATGTTATTTACTGCTGCTGATTTGAATGCAATTGGAATTACAAAAGGTAGAATAGATTCTATAGCACTTGACGTCACCAATAAAACTAGCTCTTTTGGTTTTAATCTATATATCAAAATGGGATGCACTCCACTAACACAGTTAAGTAGTTTTATTCCGTCTAGTGAATTGAAAGATGTTTATCAGAATGCAAATTACAATACAGTGCTTGGTTGGAATTCATTTAACTTAAATACTCCTTTTGTTTGGGATGGTACAAGTAGTTTGGTTGTAGAACTTTGTTTTTACAATGGACAATTTAATACCAATGGTTCTGGTGATGCAGTTAACTATTCTAATACAGTTAATCCTCAATTTTACAGCCAGTATTCAAACTATGGAGGTTGTGAAATTCCATCCGCTCAATTCCCATCGGCACCAATAGTGTCAACAGCTCTTCCTAATGTAAGATTCTCATTATGCGATATACCAAATAAAATTTGGAAGTATAAATGGGTACCTGGCACATTTGTGTTTGATTCAACAGCTGGTGTAACAACAGCTTATGTAAATAATACTACAACTTATAATGTGTATACAACTGGTGGTAATAAGTGTGAAGTGAATGATTCAGTAACAGTAACATTGTCTGTTCATGATTTATCAGTAAGACCTATGGATACAGTAATCTGTGAAGGAGATAGCTATCAAGCATTTGCCACTGGTTCTGGAAATGCTCCTTCTGAATCTTTCTCATGGACTGATGAATTTGGAGGAACTTCAGGTTTGAGTTGCACTACTTGTGCTAATCCAATTATTCTTCCGCCAACTGGTGGTGTTCATACCTACACTTGCGTTAGAACAGATGCTTACAATTGCTCTGATGCCGTGACGATTAAAGTTACAACTAATCCTAAACCCATTATTTCAATTTTGAATGGAGATTCTATAACGATTAAATACTTGCAAGAAGTAAATTTAATTGCTACTGGAGGTCAAGTTTATAATTGGACACCTGTATGGGGTACGAATAACCCTAATGTAGCAAATATTATAGTTTCGCCAGCTGAACCAACTATGTATTATGTATATTCACTTAATAATTACGGTTGTAGAAATTGGGATAGTATATATGTGAACATTGATTATCATGATAATTTAAGCGTACCAAATGCGTTTACGCCAAATGGTGATGGTAATAATGACTTATTTAGAGTTACTAACCTTACCTTCCAAAATGTTCAAGAATTTAAAGTTATGAATAGATGGGGTCAAGAAATATTTTCTGCTCCAGATAATAGAGGTTGGAATGGTACATATAAAGGAAAACCACAAGATCCAGCAACTTTTTATTATTTGATTAAGGTTGCTTATCCAGATGGTTCTACAAGAATGTTCAAAGGAGATGTGATTCTAATTAGATAACATCATTTATTAAAAAATGGAAAAAGAAATCTCGTGTATAGCGAGATTTCTTTTTTTATATTTGTACGCAATAATCAATCATGAAAATAGGAGTAATTGGAAGTGGCACAATGGGTGCAGGTATAGCACAAGTAGCAGCGCAAGCTGGGAATCAAGTAATTGTAATAGACAATAATAAAGAGGCACTTTCGAAAGCTTCTGGGCAGTTGGTGGATACCTTAGAGAAATTACTAAATAAGCAAAAGATTACTACTGAAAAAAGAACGCAAATCGTTGAAAATATTCAATGGCTTAGCGACATAAATATTTTGCATGATGCGGACTTAATTATTGAGGCCATAGTAGAGAATTTGGAAGTAAAGCAAAAATTATTTTCAAGTTTAGAATTGGTAATTTCTTCATCATGTATTTTGGCTACGAACACATCATCCTTATCTGTAACTAGTATAGCTGCTTCTTGTAAATACCCAGAGAGGGTAATTGGTATTCATTTTTTTAACCCTGCAACTATAATGGAGTTAGTGGAAATAATTCCAGCAATACAAACTTCTACTGAAATAGTAAATGCAACTAAAAAAATAGTCGATTCTTGGAATAAAAAGACTGTTGTAGTAAAGGACACACCTGGTTTTATTGTGAATCGAATAGCACGTCCTTTTTATAGCGAATCTATTCGAATATTAGAGGAGGGATTTGCGAATATTGAAACTATTGATAATGCTTTGTGTCAGTTAGGATTTCGAATGGGGCCATTCGCATTGATGGATTTAATTGGCCACGACATAAATTATACCGTCACAGAAACAGTATGGAAGTCCTTCTATTTTGATCCGAAATACACCCCATCCTTTACGCAAAAAAGATTAGTTGAAGCTAAATGGTTTGGGAAAAAATCTGGTAGAGGATTTTATAATTACACAGATGGTGCAGATAAGAATAGCCCGGATCTTGACGCATTAGTTTGCTCGACAATTACAAATAGAGTATTGGTTATGTTGATTAACGAGGCTGCAAATGCATTGTTTCTCCATGTTGCTAGTAAAGAAGATATCGATTTAGCAATGACCAAAGGTGTTAATTATCCGAAAGGCTTATTGAAGTGGGCAGATGAGTTGGGAATAGGATATTGTGTTGAAAAGCTCGATGCGTTGTATAAAGAATATGGAGAAGATAGATATCGTTGTTCACCTTTGTTGCGCAAAATGCTTGCACAACAAGCAACATTTTTTTAATCCATCACAAATAAATAGTATTTCATGTTTTACGAATATAAAGGCATAAAGCCAGTTGTTGATGAATCTGCGTTTGTGCATCCACAAGCTGTAGTGACTGGTAATGTGCAAATAGGGAAGGATGTTTATATTGGGCCAGGGGCGGCAATCCGTGGAGATTTTGGAAAAATAATTATTGAAGATGGATGCAATGTACAAGAGAATTGTACTATACATATGTTTCCAGGTGTGACTGTTCATTTGAAGGAGAATGCGCATATTGGACATGGCGCAATTATACATGGTGCCACGATTGGGAAGAATTGCTTGGTTGGTATGAATGCCGTGATCATGGATGATGTGGTATTGGGTGAAGAATGTATAGTTGGAGCATTGAGTTTTGTCAAAGCAAAGGAAATTTTTAATGCAAGAAGTTTAATTGCGGGTAATCCTGCCAAAGTGATACGCGAAATAAGCGATGAAATGATAGATTGGAAAACGAAAGGTACAGAAGTATATCAGCAGTTGGCTAGAGATTGTTTTACTGAATTAATCCCATGTGAACCATTAAGAGAAAGGTCTGAACACGAAATGCAAGCGATTGCCAATTTGTATAAAACTTGGAATGACAGTAAATAATATTAAAAAATACTTGCAACAAAAAAATATTTACATCATGTCTAAATTACAATTCTTACTTCAAGAGTATGCGCCATTACTTTCAAGCATTGATGAAAGCACACCACCATTATTTGGAAAAATGAATGTTCAACAAATGATCGAACATATGTCGGATAGTGTGCAAATTGCTAATGGAAAAATTCGTAAAGTAAACACACAACCGAATGAAGTTACCGAAAAAATGAAGGCATTCATGATGAGTGAGAGACCATTTAAAGACAATACACCAAATCCAGAAATGCCAACTATTCCTTTACCAGTAAGAAATTCAACAATTGAAGAAGCAATTGAAGAATTGAAAAATGAGTTGAAGGGATTTGAAAATTATTTTGTACAAAATCCATCCATAACATTGACTAATCCATTTTTTGGTGATTTGAATTTTGCAGAATGGACTCATTTGTTGCACAAACATGCAACGCATCATCTACGACAATTTGGGGTAATTTTACCGACAAATGCCTAATCAACTTAATACATAAAACTAATGAATTCTATTTTTAAACTTGTTTTATCTGTATTGGCTGGTATTGGTGTTGCTTTTTGTGTGATTGCTTTATGTGAAGGACTGAACGCAAAACTTTATCCATCTCATTCTTATAATCCAAGCCCTGAGGAGATGATTGCAGAAATTAAAACACTGCCAATACAGGCCTTTTTACTCATCTTAACTTGTCATATTTTATCTAGTTTTTTTGGGGCGTATGTGGCTTCTCGTTTGGCACCAACTCCGCGTAAATTATACGCAGGACTTGCAGTAGGGTTTTTCTTGTTGCTAGGTGGTATCGTTTATTTTATTAGTTTGCCACATCCACTTTGGTTGTCAGTTAGCTCTACTATTTCTTTCTTGTTGTTTTCTTATATAGGAGCTAGAATAGCGATAAGATAGTACCGATGGGAACAATTGTTAGGCCATCTATTATTCAATCGGTATAATACCA
>CANJRV010000104.1 GCA_947476825.1 Bacteroidota bacterium
CATTTTCGACAAGCTGCTGCTGTTGGCGTATCCAATCTAGCAGCATTAAATATTCCTGGTTCGCCTGGATTAAATTTAGGCACCTACCAAATTGACAATGGTGGCGTTCCATTTACACCCAATAGCACACCTAATTTTGTTTGGTATACTGGACCAGTCGCTGGAGGTTATGTCATCACCAAGGTTTCCTGTTTTATAAATGGCTCCACATTAGGCACACAAGCTACAGGTACACTTTGTGTTTCAGGAAATCCAATTCTCAATCCAACAGCATCTTCTTCTGTTATCAGCAATGGAACTGGTAGTGCTATTATATGTAATGGTTCTTCTGCGAATATCAAAGTAGATATAACAGGCGGTGTTGCCCCATATACCGTTGTTTATACCAATGGCACCTCAAACTTTACAGTAACAGGCTATACAAGCGGTACCAATATTCCAGTTTCCCCAACTAGTACAACTACTTATTCGCTCGTGTCTGTCACTAGTGCTAATTCTAATTTGGGTTTAGGAAATACAGGCACAGCAATTGTTACAGTAAATCAAGCTACTACCTCAACCATCCCAGTTTCCGCTTGTGATACTTATACGTGGCCTTTGAATGGACAAACTTATACTACATCCGGTTTGCATACAGTTACAACAACAAATGTTGCAGGATGTGACAGCATCGTAACCCTTAGCTTGACTATCAATAATAGTACAATTGTTACCACGCCAGTTACTGCTTGCAATAGTTACACATGGCCTTTGAACGGTGCTACATACACGGCTTCTGGCAATCATTCCTTTGTAAATACCAATGCTGCAGGTTGCCCAAATACCAATTATTTAGTGCTCACAATAAATAACAATACATCCTCAAGTGTTAACGATACGACTTGTGGTAGCTACCTATGGGTTTTGAATGGACAAACCTATACAAGTTCCGGAAATTACACCACCGTTACAACCAATGGACAAGGATGCACTGATACAGTAACCCTTCATCTCACCATTAATACAAATACAGTTACAACCACTTCACAAACAGCATGTGGCAGTTATACATGGCCATTGAATGGTGTTACTTACACTAGTTCAGGCAATTATTCTTATGTAACCACTACTACTTTTGGTTGTACCAACACAAACTATTTAATCTTAACCATCAATCCAAATTCATCTAATTCAACTTCTGCTTCCGCATGTAATTATTACATCTGGCCATTAAATGGACAAACCTATACAAGCTCAGGTGTGTATGCTGCTTATGTTACTACGCCATTAGGTTGCATTGATACAACTTTCTTAAATCTAACCATTGTTAATCCAACCAACACACAGGTAAATAGCAGTGGATGTAATGCATATACATGGGCTATGAATGGACAAACGTATACAAATTCAGGAACCTATACCTACACAAGTGTCAATGCCGTAGGATGCACAGACACAATTACTTTATCGCTGACCATAAATGCCAATACAGTCTCAACTACACCGGTCACTGCATGTGGAAGTTATACTTGGGCAGTTAATGGCCAAACATATACAACAGGTGGTAATTATACTGCCACCACAACCAATGCAGCTGGCTGCACAGAAACAGCTTACTTGGTCCTGACCTTAAATACCAATACGACTATTACATACAATCAAAATGCTTGCGATAATTACACTTGGTCAGTGAATGGTCAAACGTATACTAGCACAGGCGTATACACTGCTACTAGCACGAATGCAGCTGGCTGTATAGAAACATCCATATTGAATTTAGTCATCAATTACAACACCAGTATCACTACCAATTTAAATGCGTGTAATACCTATACTTGGTCAACCAATGGTGTTACGTACACAGTATCTGGTGTGTATACGAGCACCTCTGTAAACGCGGCTGGTTGTACGCAAACCAGTATTCTTAATTTAACTATAGCCCAAGGTTTGAATACGGTAACGAATATCAATGTGTTTGCTGCTGGAAGCTATACATGGGCTTTAAATAGTACAACATATACTAGCTCTGGTGTGTATACAAATATTTTTACAAATGCAAATGGATGCACAGAAACAACCATCATGAACCTAACTATTTGGGCAATAGGCATTGAAGAAACTATAAGCTCAAATGGCATTACACTTTATCCAAATCCAGCGCATAATCAAATCAATTTAAATCTTGCGACATTTACCAACCAAGATCTACAGTTGAAAATCACAGACATCATAGGTAAGACTACCCAATTCATTTCAATCAATAGTAAAGACCCAATCTATTCATTGAACTTGAACGCATACGCCATTGGACTTTATACAATAGAATTGAGTAAAGGAAGTACGATTTTGTTTAAGGGTAAAATGGAGAAGAGGTAGAGGGATTTTGCATTACCTCCGGATAAATCTGGAGGCAATGCAAAATCTAGAAGCAATTCAAAATCTGGAAACAATTCAAAATCTGGAGGAAATTCAAAATCTGGAGGAAATATACATTCCAATATATTGAATAGGAATGTGGCTTAGCTTTAGCCCATTCCAAAATTACAATATTCCATTCCTTTTGCCTATTCCATTATTCCATTCTCCTAACAACAATATCCCAAACAATTTTCCGTTTCAATAATTCATTATCTACAAACTTCAAATTGTAAATTTCAACAAAGCATCTTACTTTTACAACCCATGCGAATAATCCTTCTCATTTCTTCTTGCATCCTCTTATTTGGATGTAAACACTATAAAGATCCAGATCCATTTTCGGATGATAGAATTAATAAACATTATTGCAACGACCCTTCTGCTATTAATTTTAATTGGGATTTCCCAGGTATTCCAGACAATAATGTTTGCATTTATCCAGCACAAATTTTTTCTGGGAATTATTTCTATCACGATTCCATTTTGGGCAAAGACTTAAGTGTACTTGGTGTCGATTCTTTTCCAATAACCGTATCCCAAATTGATTCTACTCGCCTCAAAATTCTTGGCTTATGTGGTACCGAATTTTATACTGCAAAAGCAAATCGCTTCTTTCAGTTCACCTTAGATACTGTAGTTGGTAATGGACAACAATTTTGTAATCCTTTAGATACCATTTCAGGCAATGGCAAAAAGTTTAGCATTGCAGATACATCCACTATCAAATTAAGTTATCAATTGCTTTCCGATACTGGCATTAGTTATCATTCTGGTACAGCCATCAAATTATAAAGAAATATGTTTACTGGAATTATTGAAACTGTAGGTCGAATTGTAAGTATAGAAAAAGACTTGAATAATCTTATATTGCATATTGAAAGTCCTATTGCCCAAGAACTAAAAATAGATCAATCGGTTGCGCACAATGGCATCTGTCTAACGGTCACAGCAATCAACGATTCAATACACACGGTTTATGCCGTTCCAGAAACTATACAAAAAACTAGTATATCAACTTGGTCCGTAGAGGATAAAATTAATCTAGAAAGATGCATGCGTTTGAATGACCGAATGGACGGACATATTGTACAAGGACATGTAGACACAACTGCACTTTGCACCCAGAGAATAGATCGCATCAACAATTGGCAATTTACATTTTCCTTAGATCCATCCTTCGCTCATTTAATCATTGAAAAAGGTTCTGTGACGGTGAATGGCACTAGCCTTACTTGTTTTAATGTGAGTCCTAATTCATTTGATGTTGCCATTATTCCTTATACATTTGAACATACAAGCTTTCCTAATATACAATTAAATAGTTTAGTAAATATTGAATTTGATATTGTAGGAAAATATATTACTAGAATGATGGAATTGAACAAGATAGTGTGATCAAATTTCTTTTATTGTGAACAGTTTTTTATGTTTATGGCGAAGCATAAAAAATATACACACCTAAAAAAATCACTATCGGTTGTGGTGAGGAAACCAACCGATAGTGACAATAAATCATGATATGCATTAATTATTTATTCTTTAATAAATTTATTCTGAAGAAATAAAACCCAATGGAATACTTTTCTATCGGTTCTAGAAGATTTAAAAAATAATAAATCCTTTTTAAAGTAAAGTACATAATCCGATGGAGCATGAATATTACCAGCTAAAAATAATTTTTGTAGGCTATCATTAAAATATACTCTTGTTAATACATGACATACCAAGCTATCATTCACCAATTTCCATTTTCCAGTATCTATACCACTACAAGGATTATTGAATATATAAGTACTATCTTCATTGATACATAGCATTTGATTAGATGGATAAGTAATATGATGAATATACCAATCAATTTTTCTTAAAGCACTTTTTCTTGAAGGATTTTTGTAACATCCAATAACCCCTTTTTTAGAATTGCAAGACAAACTAAAAATTACCCCTACAATTAATACACTCGCCGTTAATTTATTCAAGATCATTTCTTATAAAATATGCTGTCTGATTACAATACTTATTAATGTCACCTTTGAATTTATTTAGAATTGCAATAATATTCTCATCCGAATTAAGGTCAATTAAATGATTTACATAATCAATTAATAATTCTTTTTCTGTACTAGTATATACAATAGTATCATCGTCTGCATCCAATAATTTTTCTGCAATTGGAGTGATGACATTAATAAGTATTTCTTTAGCGTCTATACATTCAGATAGGCTAAGCTCATTCATTTTCCATGATACAAAATAATAATCATTAACGTACTGACGACCAGAATAATAACTTAACAAAAAATTATCACGAAATCTATAAATTGTCACAAAAGCATCGAGTAAAGATGATGTTTCTTCTTCAGCATTATTAAGAACATCCTGCACTATCTTGCCAACGCATATTGGACCGTCGCCTATTTTGCCATCACTACATTCATATTGACTAGTCCATGGATCTACCCAACAAAATGTATGAGGAGGTCCAGTATAGCATGGACCATTACATGCTGTAGATCCTCCAATTGGGGCTCTTTTGTCAAGTTCAAAATGAGTAGCTTTTATAGTATATTGTAATTCAGAAAATGCAAGTTCTTCTTTTTTTATTTTGGGTAATAATTCTGAATTTCGTAGTGAGAATATTGACCAATTTAGTTTTCCAGATAATGTTTGCTTACCTATAGCATACATATCTGATGCAGAAAGAATAAATGATTTAGTATTATTAAATCTATCAAATATTATGAAGCTCGATTCTTTTTGTATAAAATATTTTGTTTTCATTACGTCTCCATTTCGTATATAGACAAACATGCTTAAAATATCCTCCTTGTTTATTCTCT
The DNA here is from genome assembly GCA_947476825.1 of Bacteroidota bacterium. GTDB lineage: Bacteria > Bacteroidota > Bacteroidia > Chitinophagales > Chitinophagaceae > OLB11. The sequence goes on from CANJRV010000104.1 coordinate 5,238, forward strand.
TTGTTAAATTTGTGCTTGATCGTACAAAAAGATTTAATGAAACAATATTTTGTTTTTCTAATTGAAACTCTTCCGACAATCCAAGTTCTGATAAAATTGAATAAAAATCTAATTCTTTAGAATTAAAATCAGAATAACAGGATGTTTGATTTGATAAATAGTCTCCATAACCTTTAACTGAAATTAGTTTGTTCAAAACAACAAAATTTTGTACCGAACTATTTGTTTCACAAGATTTACAAATACCCTTTTCCTTTTTACATGATTGAAATGTATATGTAGAAATAAGAATAAATAAAATGGTACTAATCGCTAAAAATACTTTTTTCATTTTTACATAATTAATAAATTCATGTTAGATGCGATATGCTTACTGTCTAACCAGCTACTTGTTGGTATTTATTTTTCGGTTTACCAGCTAGTAATTTCAAACCGATCGGTTACAATATTTCACTGCAATATACTTTATTCTACAAAAATATTTCTCCAAAACGTATTTACCATGCATTTAAGTTTTATTCCACACTTGATGTGTTTTTATGGTGCTACCAATTGTGTTTCTGATTATAAATGAAGTGCTAATGAGCAATAATAATGTTACCAATTATAGTAGTTTCTTTTCTAAATAACCCCTATTAAATATTAAATTTATTTTCTAATTTCAAAATATCCATACTGATAATTAAAAACATTCTTAGTCTTAAATTTTTGCCTCGGAAATAATAACATATTAAGATTTATATTTATCTGCAATTTTGCCATTACATTTAGAATAAATAATTGAGACAAAAAAAATAATGATTGACAATAAACAATAGCTACATCAGAATGAAAAACAATGAAATGTATGTATACTGTAAATACCGTACTTTGTTCAGCAATATTTAATGGCTCTTGGCTCTTGGCTGAAAACTGAAATCGCATAACTATTATTTAGAATCTAAATGTAGAACCCATTTTTTGATTTTCCAAATTTATCAAAAACAATTTATCAAATTTCATCTAACCATTTGAGATAAAACTAAATTTCAAAATTATTAAAATGTATCATTTCTTTTCAGAATAGTAATGGATTAATTTACATTTGGTCACTTAAGCTTTTTATATGCAAAACAATGCCGCTATTTTTCATGACATTTTAAATAGCTTCGAAAGTGGAGATACTTTATTGGCATTAAAACGAATGATGGACAAAGCCAAGGATACTGGCAATCCTACGCTGATTCAAAACAGTAAATGCAACCTTCAAAAATGATTCTCTAATTCTATGATCTAGTTCAACTACACTATGAATTTATCGTAAAATGAAATCGTTTTCAATTTCGAATAAAATCCATTGCCTAAAGCAAATCTATTTATTTTTTTCTTGAAGAAATTTACTAAGATTGCATATTGAATACGTGCCATGAGTAATAACGAAAATACAATTCTGGGATTAAAATTACCCACCGACCCAAGATGGGTAAATTTAACAGAAATATCTTTAGAAGATATATTAACCGACCATGCCTATTGCGAACAAAAAGCAGCAAGCAATTGTATTAGTTTGATTCAAGGTTATCCCGAACACAAACGATTAGTAGAAGAATTATCTCCCATCGTAACAGAAGAATGGGGCCATTTTAGAATGGTACTTTCTGAAATCAATAAACGAAATTTGACTTTAGGAAGACAACGCAAAGATGAGTATGTCAATACCTTAAAAACATTTGAAAAAAAAGGAGGCTCACCCGAAGATCGACTCTTGGATAAACTTTTAGTGTTTGCATTAATAGAAGCGCGAAGTTGTGAACGATTTAGGTTATTAAGCGAAGACTTGGAAGAAGAATATATGCGCGATTTTTATCGAAAGTTTATGATTTCGGAAGCAGGGCATTATCGATTATTTCTAGACCTTGCCAAAGAATATTGTGACGTCGATAAAGTGAATAAACGATGGAAAGAATGGCTCGCCATTGAAAAAGAAATCCTTCCTCAATTAGAAATACGAGGTGATAGAATGCATTGATTTTAAGGAAGGCTTCGCTTGGACCGAAGCCTTCCTTAAAATAAAAAGTTCAGTAGAGTGTGCGTTCCACTCAAATAAGCGACTACGAATTTAGGATAAGCAAATTTTTATATAAGCTTCCGCATTAAACATTGCATTCTTTCATAATCTTATACATCGCATAAATATCTTGATATGAATTGTATAAAGGAACTGGCGCAATGCGTATTACATTTGGTTCTCGCCAATCTGCTATAACACCATTTTCTTGTAAGGCTTTAAAAACCTCTTTCCCTTTGGATTTAAATAATAGGGATAATTGACAACCTCTTTCTGTAGGATTGGATGGTGTAATTATTTCAAATTTTAAATGGGTCAATTGTTTCAATAAAAATTCTGCATAGGCTGTTAAGTGATAACTTTTATCCGCCAATTCTTGCATAGATACTTGATCAAAAATATTCAGTGAAGCACGAAGCGCAATCATATTAAACACTTGCGCATTACTCATTTGCCAACTCTCTGCACTTTTCATTGGCTTAAATCCTTTTTTCATTTTGAAGCGCGTCTTCGCATCATGTCCCCACCACCCTGCTAAACGAAATGTATTTTTATTTTTGATGTGCTTTTCATGCACAAATGCACCACCTACTGCACCAGGACCACTATTCAAATATTTATAAGAACACCAACAAGCAAAATCCACTTTCCAATCATGTAAGTGAAGCTCTTTATTACCAATGGCATGTGCTAGATCAAAGCCGGCCAAGGCACCAGCGTCATGGGTCATTTGCACGATATTTTCTATATCAAAATATTGTCCTGTATAATAATTCACGCCACCAAACATGACCAAAGCCAAACTAGATTTATGTTTTTGAATCGCGTCTTCAATATCACTTAAGCGAATACAATGTTCGCCAGCACGAGGTGCAATTTCAATAATCGCTTCTGCTGGATCAAACCCATGCAATTGTGCTTGCGTTTCCATCGCATACATATCAGAAGGAAAAGCCCCAGCTTCCATAATTATTTTGTAGCGCTGTTTGCTTGGTCGATAAAAAGACAACATGAGCAAATGTAAATTCACCGTCAAGGTATTCATCGCAACTACTTCCTTATTGGTTGCGCCAACAAGTTTTGCCAAAGACTCTGTAAAGAATGTATGATAAGCGAACCAAGGATTCTTGGCTTCAAAATGCCCTTCCACGCCATATTTCGCCCAATCATTCAACTCTTGTTCAATTAAAGTTTTGGCTTCCTTTGGCTGTAACCCAAGCGAATTTCCGCAAAGATAAATGGCCTCTTTTTTCCCATGCTTTGGTAATAAAAACTGCTGTCTACAACCTGCTAAGGCATCAGAATTATCCATTTCTTTGGCATAGCGTGGTGTCATTTTATAGGCATTTTCCTTTTCTTGCATGTTCCGTTTGATTAGTTTGGTAAGGTACAAAAGTATTTTTCTTTGTATAAATTGCAATACTTTTCTAAAAATAAAAGTAAATAACAGATAATAAAAAGTAGCCGGCAAGCCCATTTAATAGGCTTCTCAGCATAGAATGGAGCGTATTCGAATGTAATTTCAAAATCAATTCATAATTTTTTAAATAATTTTGTGGATTGTTCAGTATAATTTCTATATTTGCGCACTAAAAAAAATTGAATGGCTAATCACAAAGCAACCCAGAAAGATACTCGACAAGCTAACAAGCGTAGAGAGAGAAACCGTTACCACGGAAAAACAACACGTAATGCTATGCGTGACTTGATGGCTATGGATGTGCAAGGCGATGCTAAAGATAAATTAAAAAGCGTTGAAGCTATGTTGGATAAATTAGCTAAACGAAATATCATTCATAAAAACAAAGCAGCTAACTTAAAATCTGCATTGGCTAAAAAAGTAAATGCAATCGGAACAGAAGTTGCGGTAGTTGCTAAAACTAGAAAACCTGCAGCTAAAAAAGCTACTGCTAAAAAATAATTGATTCTTTTATTGAGTCTAAGAAAATCCTGCATACAATGCAGGATTTTTTTATTTGATAATTTTATTTTCGCATGATTCGGAAGTAGTTGCGGCGTTCAAAGTGTTAGGTGAAGGATAAAGCAATTCAGATTGAAAATTAATTTAGTGAAATTTGCCATTAAGGTTTATTGAGCTTACTGCTTTCATCTCAACGTGAATTCCATTGCAGATACCATTTCTGGATGCATATTAATCTCCTTATCAGTAAGAATCCCAGCTTCTTGCAATTCTAAATCCTTATTATCAATGTAAACTATTGGAACACTAATAATATCATTATTATTTTTATCTAAGGTGAATTCAACATATGGTAAATAGCAGAACAAGTGTTTATACCAATTATAAATAATAAGTAGTCCAAATATTTGGAATTAGTTTTTTTTGTATTATCTTTGGACTATATAAAAAATATAACATGGCTTTACCACTTCAAATTACAATTACAGAAACAATCCCCGAACTTCGATCACTTCAACGCAAG
>CANJRV010000105.1 GCA_947476825.1 Bacteroidota bacterium
AACTTCATAAATCACTGGATGAAGTAAGCCAATTCATATCTAATGAAATCAAAACCCTTACCAAAGAAAGCATTAGAACTACTTGCGCATTTAGTTATATTTTTGCAGAACTAAATTGGACCATGTAATAAATATAATTGGTATTACACTTTATTGGTTTGCTATTTGGCTCTAAGTTGAAATTTCTTCAAACCACCAGTGTTTTGGTTCATGGCATTTCCGTCAGTATGATCTTGTTATCTGCATTTGCGCCTATCAGTTTATTCTTTATGCTAACGCATTCTATCTACAAATTTATTTTGCTCATGCATGTTTTATTTTTTGCATTTTCAGGTGCTACAGGTTTATTTTTTATCAAAAGAAATTTTACCATTTTAAGAGAATTAGAAATGGCATCTCTCCCACAACAAAACACCGATGTAAACACACGCAGTGATGCAAGAATACTTACCATATGGATGCTACTGTATATGTTTGTTGGTACTCAAATGGCATATATCCTTTCTCCATTTATTGGTACAGATTCGACATTCATGTTATTCAATGGAAGCGACAATAATTTCTATACTTATTTATTGAAACAATTATTTGGGTAAAATTTTATCGCCAATAATTAAATTCATGTATAGCGTAAATTCTCTTCTTACATTGATTCGTATCTAGACAAAGTATGCTTTTTTCTTTAAAATGATGTACCAACAATACTACTGAGAATTCGTTTCAATAATGATACAGCGAGTGACAAGCTACAAATAAATCTTAGATTGACGATTGCTTTGAAATAGTACATTTTAAAATTTATTTCTTTAGCTTTGAAAAAAATAATGGAATGTCAACAATAGAATTACAAGAACAACTTATAAGTAAAATCCAGATTACAACAGATGAAGATGTTTTGGAAGGTGTATTACGATTCCTTGAATTTGAAACTGAAAAAGAGGAAGTTTATATTTTCAATAATGAACAACAACAAGCAATAGCTAAAGCGAGACAACAGATAAAGGATGGGCAATTTTATACGAATGAAGAAGTAGATAAACTTACTGAGAAATGGCTAAAAGAGTAATATGATCAGAAGATGCGTATCTAGACAAAGTGGAAATTTTTTCATACTGGAATCATCGAAACAAATCTAATGTATACAGTAGGAAATTGAATAGGTTATTTAGAGACACAATCAAATCCATATTAGAGACTCCCTCCGTGGGTAGAAAGACTAATATTGAAAATGTAAAGAGGATTATTGCAAGAGATTACTTTATTATTTATGAAGAAAACGATACAACTCTGATAATATTAAGAATATGGGATTCAAGACAAAATCCAAATGAACTTAAATATACAATTGATTAATCGCTAGCCGCCAACAGCTTACAAAAGCAAACTTGGTTTTGTAGCTTTTCAATATCTTATTTCTAAAATCCCTTTTGGATTCATAATTCGAACATTCTATTTCTAATATCCTTCAAAACATAAATTCCTTTATTTAATCTAACCCTATCGTTCAGTATTAAATAAATGAATCAGGTATTCATTCCACTTTCCCATTTTTTTATTTTCTTTGAACCCAATGGACATAAAAAAAATTATTCAATTCATCAAGGATTCATTAGCTGGAAAAGAACATGATTATACTTCGGGTAGCATCAAACTTGCCATTCTTTTATTAGCCGTTCCCATGATTTTAGAATTAAGTTTAGAAAGTGTATTCGCGGTTGTCGATATGTTCTTCGTTGGTAAGCTTGGCAAAAATGCCATTGCAACAGTTGGTCTTACAGAAAGTACGGTAACTATTATTTACTCCATCGCCATTGGACTAAGCACCGCCGCAACAGCCATGATAGCAAGGCGTACAGGCGAAAAAAATAAAGAAGGCGCTTCCTTAGCAGCCATGCAAAGTATATTATTGTCCTTAGTTTGCATCGTTATTTTAAGTTGTATAGGTTTAATTTTTGCAGAAGATATTTTACGTTTAATGGGTGCTTCTGAAGAAGTCATTCTTGAAGGAAGTAGTTTTACGAGAATCATGTTGGGTGGAAGTGTTGTTATTATTTTATTGTTTTTAATTAATGGAATTTTCAGAGGTGCTGGCAATGCTGCAATTGCGATGCATAGTTTATGGATAGCCAGCGCATTAAATATTATACTCTGTCCTTTGTTCATTTATACCTTTGGTTTTGGTTTAAAAGGAGCAGCCATTGCAACGACCATTGGCAGAGGTACAGGCGTTATTTATCAACTCTATAAATTATGCGGTACTACATCGGTTATACAAATTAAGCGCGCTCATTTTACACCCCATTGGGAAACGATACGAGGATTGTTTGCGATTGCATGGCCAGCCACTTTTCAATTTGTAATTGCCTCCGCGAGCTGGATGATTCTAGCTCGTTTGGTTGCTGAAACTGGCGGTACAGTAGCATCTGCTGGATATCAAATCGCATTTCGAAATATCGTATTCTTTATTCTACCTGCATGGGGAATGAGCAATGCAGCAGCAACATTAGTGGGACAAAATTTAGGAGCAAAACAAATAAATAGAGCCAAGCAATCTGTGTTATTGACTGCAAAATACAATGCCATATTCATGTTCGTTGTTTCTTCTGTTTTTATATTTTTTCCAACACAAATTATTGCATTTTATACCAAGGAATTAGCAGTGATTGAGATTGGTGCAAAGGCACTTCGTATTGTTGGATTCGGATATGTTTTTTATGGTGTTGGTATGGTCATGATACAAGCATTGAATGGCGCTGGTGATACGAAGACACCAACCTGGATAAATTTTGTCGGGTTCTGGCTGTTTCAAATTCCTTTAGCATATTGTCTTGCTTACTCTGCAAACTTAGGATCAATAGGTGCATTCTGGGCTATTCCCATTGCAGAAACTTTAATTGCATTTGCAGCTTATTACTTTTTCAAAAAAGGAAAATGGGCGAACGTTACTGTGTAATACTGTAAGCAATTATTCAATTAAAAATGGATAGACAACATAATAAATGAAAATTATTTGGGCGGCACACACGCTTTTCGTTCCAATCTTTTTGCTGCAGAGCCAGCAAAAAGGATTTCCACTTCAATCGTTGCCGCAATACATCTACAATTGATTCTTATTCTTATTATTACATTTTTTATTTGTCTAAAAAATACATATACAAATCACATGACCGCTTCAGAAATTATTCTTCAACTCCAATCTCTCGAAAATGAAAAAACTAAGGAAGGTATGAAACGCTTTGCCATTGCAAATGATAACGCATTAGGCATTAATTTACCGACAATGCGCAACTTGGCAAAGGAATATAAAAAACTACCGAATAGACATTTAATCGCTCTCGAACTTTGGCAAAGTAATATTCATGAAGCGATGATTTTAGCAAGTATGATAGAGGATGCAAATTTGGTTACACCACAACAGATGGATGATTGGACCAACACATTTTACAGTTGGGATTTGTGTGACCAAACTTGTTGTAATCTTTTTCAAAAGACAAACTTCTTTTTAGATAAAGCATTTGAATATTCTCATGCGCAAGAAGAATTTGTAAAACGAACAGGTTTTGTATTGATGGTTCAATATGTTGTGCACCACAAAAAAGCGGATGACAATTTGTGTTTACAATTTTTGAAACGCATAGAAGAAGAAGCTTGGGACGAACGCAATTTTGTAAAGAAAGCATTGAATTGGTGTCTTCGGCAAATTGGTAAACGCAATGTTTATTTACATCCCATTGCGATTGCAAGTGCTGAGCGAATTGCATTACAAAATACAAAGTCGGCGAAGTGGATAGCTGCTGATGCCTTGCGTGAATTACATTCTGAAGCGGTGGTGAAAAGAGTGAAGGAAAAACAATAAACAGATTAAAAAATTTTGTTGCGCAATTTATTTTAATTAGTTTTAACGCAACAAAATTAAAAACGTTATGCGCGAAAAACTTTTCCAATTCATTTGGCAATTCCGTTTGTATGATCAAACAAAACCTTTAATCACTATTGACAATCAGGAAATATTTGTGCTGCATCCTGGTAAATTAAATCGAGATGCAGGGCCTGATTTTTTTGAAGCCAAAATAAAAATAAACCAAACCACTTGGGTTGGCAATATAGAACTACATCTTAAAAGTAGTGATTGGAACAAACATTTACATCAAGAAAATAATGCCTATTCCAATCTAATTTTACATGTGGTATATACCTATGATGAAGACATACAAACCTTTAGTCATTCCATATTTCCAACACTAGAATTGAAAGACCATGTGGATTTGATGTTGTTGCATAAATATGAATCCTTGATGAATAACCAACAGTTTATTCCTTGTGCCACTGCCTTTGAACAAGTGCCTTTATTCATTATACAACAACAGCTCGATCGTATGCTGGCAGAGCGTTTGGAAGAGAAGGTGCAACATATACAAACCCGTTTAATTCAATATAATAATAATTGGCAGGATGTATTTTATATTTTATTAGCAAGAGGTTTTGGTTTGCATATTAACCAAGACGCATTTGAAATGTTGGCATTACAAACGCCATTGTCCTTATTTGCAAAATATAAAAATAACCTATTGAAAATTGAAGCATTGTTATTTGGACAAGCTGGATTTTTGAATGATTATTTTGATGAACCTTATCCAATCCTATTACAAAAGGAATATGCTCATTTAAAAGAATTGCATAAACTCACACCGATAGCCAAAGAGCAATGGAAATTTCTTCGTTTACGACCAGCTAATTTTCCATTAATACGAATTGCAGAATTTGCACAAGTACTTTATTTATCCTCTCATTTATTTTCCAAAGTGTTAGAAGCAAAAACGATTAAAGAAATCGAAAAACTATTTCAGTTTGCGGTATCTGATTATTGGTTATCGCATTATACTTTTCAAGAAAAATCTATAGAACGAAATTTATCACTCGGCAATTCCTTTATTCATACCATCATTATCAATACCATTATTCCGTCTCTATTTATCTATGGTCGTTTGCATGGTAAAGAACAACATTGCCATCGTGCCTTGGACATGCTCAAAAATTTGAAAGCAGAGAAGAACTCTATTCTGCAAGGGTTTCAGCGTTTGACATTCGTACCACAACATGCAGCAGATACACAAGCTTTACTCCAACTGAAAAAACAATATTGTGATAAAAAACGATGTTTAGATTGTAGTATTGGGTATAGGATTTTGAAGCGGGAGTGATAGTATAAGCAAGACAATAACAATAGTAAAAAGAACAAGAACACAGAGATATACTTTCAACTAAATGTCAAGCGCATTTAAAAAATAATAAGCTCATTGGATGGTTTATAAGAAAAGAGTATATTTGAATGCGGCTTTAATTAAAGTTATGAAGTTTTCTTTTCTACAATCCATGCTTGGATAATTAGGAGAAATTTGTATCGGTTTTATTTAAGTTGGCGGTAATGCTAAAACGACACACAACAGCAACAATAAACAGATTTTAACTACTATAATGGAAATTAAAGATTACGTAAAGAAATACAACTTCTCTTTTGATAAAGTTAAAACTGAATTCAAAGAAGACTTCGATTCATTGTACTCTACTGAAAAAGATTGGCTTGAAAATTTAGAAGATAAAATTCATCTTTTAAAAAATAAAAACAGTGAGGATGCAATAAAAAAAGTAATACAAAAATTAAAAGGAAAAGAAGATTTTAATGAATCAGACACTTCAATTTTGTCAACTTTCGTTGGTAAAATAAATACAATCGTTCGAATAGCGAATCGAATAAACAATTTCAAAGAAGGAACACAACTTGAAAATGGTGTTTTGAAGTTGTTTGATTTCTTCAATGCTGTTAAACGTTCTGAAAAACTTGAAAATCTCAATTACAAATTAAACAACAATCTAGTAAACTTTTTACCACACATATTTTCAGTAATTAAACATTGTCAAAACCCCGCTAATTACCCTGTTTATTACAAATACTGGAAGAACATAATCCGGGAGGTCCTTTCAAAAAATGACGACTATGATTCAATGTGTATATACTATAAAACTTTTCCATCAGATAATAGGCATTTAAATTTTGCAACATATTTAGGAGTAATTGGGATTCAAATAGCCAAAAATATTAATGATAGCGGTATTACAATAACTAAGGACTCTAAAGATTATAGATACCTAATAAATGATGTAATAAATATTGAACGTTATAATTCAATACTTGATACCCAATTAGCTAGCGGAACAAATAAACAAAATATGTCTAAAAAATATTGGCTTTATGCACCCGGAGAGAATGCCCATAAATGGGATGAATTTTATGAACTTGGCATTATGGCATTAGGTTGGGATGAATTAGAGGATATCCGACAATATAATAGTCGTGAGGAAATAAAAGAAGCACTGGTTGAAGCATATGGTGGAGAAGGTTCTAAAAAGAATGATGTTTCTGCAAACTATAATTTTGTCAACACGATTAACATTGGGGATATTATAATCGCAAAGAAAGGTTTAGGCGAATTACTTGGTTTCGGAGAAGTAACGTCCAATTATATATATGACGAAAATCGTTCAGATTACAATAGTATTAGAAAAGTTGACTGGAGATTAAAAGGAAATTGGAGAGTTGATTTTAGTTTGGTTCTAAAAACCTTAACAGATATAACCTCATACCCATCTGACGATGACAAATACGACACCTACTATGAAAAATTGCTTGGAATTATGACAACTGAAAATTCTACAACACAAAATACCCTAGTAACGAGCTTCCCACTAAATTCTATATTGTACGGACCTCCAGGCACGGGCAAAACATATAACAGTATTGATAAAGCCGTTGCTATCGCAACAGGTTCGTCATCTGACCACATTTCAAACAAAAAGAAATTTGATGATTTGCGTAAACAAGGACAAATAGAATTTGTAACATTCCATCAAAATTATTCTTACGAAGATTTTATGGTTGGTATTCGCCCAAATGTCAGTGAAACAACAAGCGATTTAAGCTTCAAAAAACATTACGGAATTTTCTATGAAATAGCAAAACGTGCAAGAGAAAACTTTGAAAATTCATTGAAAGATGAACAAACAATTTCAAGAGAAAATTGGGTAAAAGAAAAATTCGAAGAGTTTAAAGAATATGTTGAAACAGAATTAGAAGAAAATGGCAAATACACAATTAAAAACAATGTTTCAATTTATTCAGTTGAAGACGAAGTTTTTATCTATACTGGCGAAAAAGAAAATGGTGAGCTGTGGAAAAATCAGCGAATTGGCATGCACTATGGTGCATTAATCAACATTTATCTTGCTGACGTTCAAAACCGACAAGACATAAAGAAATTAGAAAACGTTCCAAGTTTAGAAAAACAACACGCAACATACAGTTTTGAACTGATTGAGAAATTCAGAGAATTTCTTACGAAAAAAGGGTATAAATTCCAATCAACGACTGTTCAAAAAGAACCTTTAAAAAACTTCGTTTTAATTATAGACGAAATAAACAGAGCAAACATTTCAAAAGTATTTGGCGAACTAATTACGTTGCTGGAAGACGACAAAAGAATTGGAGAGCCAAATGAATTGAAAATTACATTGCCAAATGGAGAAAAAGAATTTGGCGTTCCGCCAAATCTTTATCTAATTGGCACAATGAATACGGCTGATAAGTCTATTGCACTTATCGATATTGCTTTGCGAAGAAGATTCGAATTTATTGGAAAATATCCTGACTACAATGAAATAAAAAACGTAGATGCAAAAACCTTGCTTCAAAAAATCAATGAAGAAATTTACAAATTGAAAAAATCTGCGGATTACTTAATTGGACACGCTTACTTTATGAAAGGTCAATCTATTGAAGAAACATTGAGAAATAAAATTGTTCCGCTTTTAATGGAATATTTTTCAGGAAAAATAAAAATTGTTTCAGATATTTTCAATGAAACTAATTGGAAAGTTGAATATGACACAACAAAATTTGATTGGACAATTTCCATACGATAAATGAAACGAACGTTGTTTGAATATGATAAATGGGAAAAGGTTGAAAATTCTTCAACCTTGTTTCATTCGTTAAAAACAATTTGGCGACAACGAAATTTTGTAGACTTAACGGAAGAATTAGAAGAAAACGAAACTGACAAAAACTACCAACCGTTTTTACGTTTTTCAAACAACGAAATTAGAGCAAATAACTATGTTGGCTTCATTCAAACATCAAACGACTTAGTTGAAATTTATCCAAAAGTATTTCGCAACTGTCCAGGGAAAAACAAAAACGATATGCTTAGACATATCTTTTTTTGGTTCAACTATTGTCGAAAATGGAAATTCCCTTTTAGCCAAGCACAGCTAGACAGGCTTCCCATTGACGAATTTCCTGAATTGATAATAAACTTAATTGCAAATCAATTTTTGGAAACTGTATCAAATCAACCGTTGACAATGTATCAACCTGTTGAAGAAGCAATGCAAACGCCAAGAGGTTCCATAAATTTCAAACGATACATTTCGAACAGTTTGGCAAACGGTAATTTTCAAAATATAGAATGTGATTATGAACCTTTCTTGTTTGACAACAAAGTAAATCGTGTTATCAAATATTGTTCACGACTTTTAATTAATCAAACAAAGTTTGCTGAAAACTTGCAAATACTTCAAGAAGTTGTATTCATCCTTGATGAAGTTGAAGATATTCTTTGCAACAGTTATGAAGTTGAAAATATTTTGCTCAATTCGTTTTTTGACGAATACAACAAAGTTCTTGACAGTTGCAAATTGGTTTTGAACCAACAACTATATTCAAGTAATACCTATGACTTATCGCAATGGTGTTTGTTGTTCCCAATGGAATACATTTTTGAAGATTTTGTTGCAGGTTTTTTAGAACAACATTTTTCAAAAGACTGGTATGTAAAATATCAAAAATCTGATGAATATTTAGCAACAAATAATTCAGGTAGAAAAGTGTTTAATATGCAACACGACATTTTTCTAACTTCAAAACATTCAGGTAAGCAAATAATTGTTGACACAAAATATAAGCTTCGTTCGACAAATTACAAAGACGACCCAAAAAGAGATATTGCTCAAGCAGACCTTTATCAAATGACTAGCTACGCATTTCGAAGAGGTTGCACAAACGTATTACTTTTATATCCAAACTTGACAGATTCTATAAATGAGCCAGATGTATTTGATATTACTTCAGGCTTTAATAAAGATGATAAGATTACAGTAACCGCATCAGAAATTCCTTTTTGGACAGAAGATAATTTTGACGACAAAACACTTGAAAATAAATTATATAACACTTTGAAAACACAATTAGACAAATTAGAAAATGAAAGCCCGAACCGCTAACATCATCAGTTCCTCCAAGCGTCCACGCTTCGAGGTTGTATTCTTTTGCGTTTAGCAAACTTAACCTATCTACCTTAAAAAATTAATATCAAATTTTAATTGCTTTTAGGAACTTGACATTTATTTTACCCATTATCTATTTTGTTTATTTTTTTTAAAATGTAATTCTGTCCAAGTTGCT
>CANJRV010000106.1 GCA_947476825.1 Bacteroidota bacterium
CAGAGTAATGACCAAGGGTGCTGAGTTTGTTGAACTAGGTATTAAGCACTATGAAGAATATCAGAAAGAACAACAATTAAAGTATCTAAAAAAGATGGCTTTAAAACACAACCTGCTACTCACTAGTGTGTGATGTGTCCATAGGATAGTAGTGAAAATCCTTTTTGCTTGCTTTGAAGCAAAAAGATTGAAACGGATAGCGTGCCTGCCGCCCACGGTGTAGCATTTATTTTTTTCAAAAATACGATACACCATTACACTGTAGCATTTATTTTTTTCAAAAATACGATACAGTATTCCAGTGTATTATTCATTTTTTTTGAAAAAATAGGATACCGTATAATCTCAAAATAAATTGAATTTTGCCACTGATTTCTACAAAGCGTTACGAGCACAAACAATGTGTATATTAATTGCATAAAGTTCAACAGACACAACTAAATCTCAACCTATATTTGTAACTTATGCAAGATTATTTATTGCCATTGAATGAGCAACAAAGAGAAGCCGTGCTTTATACTGAAGGGGCATTAATGATAGTAGCTGGAGCTGGTTCTGGCAAAACAAAAGTACTAACCACGCGCATCGGACATTTAATAAATAATGGCGTTGATTCCTTTAGAATATTGGCGCTAACCTTTACCAATAAAGCAGCCAAGGAAATGAAAGAGCGTATTGAACATATGCTCGGCAATTCAGAAGCGAGAAATTTATATATCGGTACTTTCCACTCTGTCTTTTCTAGAATATTAAGAGTAGAAGCAGAACGTTTGGGCTATCCAAATAATTTCACCATTTATGACACCGATGATGCTAAAAGTGTTTTAAAAAATATTATTAAAGAACAGAATTTAGACGAGAAAATATATAAGGTTGCTTACGTCTTTAATCGCATTTCTGCATCCAAAAATAATTTGTATACGTATAAAGAATATCAAGCAGATCATGCTGCGCAACAAGAAGATGCAAGAAGTAATCGTCCTTTAATAGGTCAATTATTTGAAGCATATAGTAAACGTTGTTTCAAAAATGGAGCGATGGATTTTGATGATTTATTGGTAAATATGTATATCCTCTTGACGAATTTTCCAGAGGTATTGGCGAAGTATCAACATAAGTTTCGCTATGTGATGATAGATGAGTATCAAGATACGAATTTAGCGCAGTATCATATCATAAAATTGCTAGGGGCAGTGCATGAAAACATTTGTGTGGTGGGTGATGATGCACAAAGTATTTACTCCTTTCGAGGGGCGAGTATGGAAAATATTTTTCAATTTCAGAAAGATTATGATGATGTAAAAATAATTAAACTGGAACAAAATTATCGGAGCTCTAAAACCATATTAGACGCAGCGAATCAAGTCATCACCAACAATAAAAATCAAATTAAAAAAGAGCTCTGGACGGATAAAGCAGCAGGAGAAAAAATAAAATTGGTTGGCACATTCACGGATAATGATGAAGGTAAATTTGTAGCCGATGCCATCATCGAGCATAAATTACGTAACCATTATAAGAATAAGGACTTTGCCATTTTATACCGTACCAATGCACAGAGTCGGGCTTTTGAGGAATCATTGCGTCGACTGAATATCAACTATAAAATATTTGGCGGACTCTCTTTCTATCAACGCAAGGAAGTTAAAGACTATGTGGCTTATTTACGAATTTTAGTGAATACACAAGATGAAGAAAGTCTACGAAGGATTATCAATTATCCGGCTCGTGGAATTGGCACTACCACTATCAATAAAATATCTTTTGAAGCACAAACACAAAACAAAACTTTTTGGGAAATTTTATTAGAAGCGCAGAGCATTGGATTTAAAGGAGCAACGCTAACAGCGATTCAAGATTTTGTGTTAATGATTCGGAATGTGCAAGGCATGCTCGAAAAGAAAAACGCTTACGAGATTGCTTTTGAAATTGGAAAAGTTAGTGGCATTGTAAAAGATTTACATGCAGACAAAACGGTAGAGGGATTGGCTAGATATGAAAATTTACAAGAGTTACAGAATTCCATTAAAGAATATACAGAAACCCCAACAGAAGATGGAGAAGTTGTAGAACGCAGTCTGGGTGCGTATTTGCAACAGATTACTTTACTCACAGATGCCAACGAAAATGAAGAAGATGGCGATACGGTGAAACTCATGACGATACATGCGTCTAAAGGATTAGAGTTTCCTTGCGTATTTGTTGTTGGGCTAGAAGAAAATATTTTCCCGAGTAGTATGAGCATGTACGACCGTGAAGATTTGGAAGAAGAACGAAGATTATTTTATGTGGCGATTACCAGAGCGAAGGAAAAAGTTTGGATAAGTTTTGCGAGTAATCGTTACCGTTTCGGAAGCTTAATTCAAAATGAACCAAGCCGTTTTATTGATGAATTACCGACTCAATTAGTGGACGCTAATTTGTCGAGCAAACCCAAAAAGCAAAACTTATTTCCGGGTCAATCCAAGCCAGCTAGTCCATCATCGGCAGACAAAACCATACAACAGAAAAAAGTATTTTCTTCTGCTTCTACGACACATGTTGCCAGTGCCAACTTCAAAGAAGATGACACATCTGGTTTAGAAGTAGGTATGCAAGTTGAACACCAACGATTTGGTTTCGGCAATGTCACTTCATTAGAAGGAGCGATTGCAAACAAAATAGCCACCATAGATTTTGGAACGATGGGAGAAAAAAAGATTATGCTGAATTATGCTAAGTTGAGAATTGTAAGGGGATAAAATTCCAAAGGAGAAAATCCCAAATTCCAAAGGGGAAATTCATTGAATCCTATACTGTAACTGAGTTTAGAAATATTACTAGTAGAACTATTTAATTTATTGCAATATACAAAATGACTATAGAACAATTCATCGCGAATCAAGAAATGGAACGACAAAATATTTTGTCTCTCATTCATTCTTTAATCAAAGAAAAAGATAAAAGCGTAAGCGCCATTATTGGAAAAATGATGGGAAAGAAAATGATATTTTACCATGCACCCGGCACTTTCAAATATGGTCTTTCCAGTGTAAAAAAATATATGTCCCTGCACTTAATGCCTATTTATTGCGCACCTACTTTGCATGCAAAATACAAGGCCTTATTACCGAAAGTAAGCTTTCAAAAAGGGTACATCAATTTTACTTCTTCTGAAGAATTGCCATTAGAAATTTTGAAATCTCTTCTAACAGATTGTGCTAAAATTGACCTTTTAAAAATCAGAGAAGATTATTTACAATCGAAAAAAAATCAAACCAGTCTATAAAAGTATAACCAACACTAAACTTACATTTTAAAAACTATTAAACTTTATTTTATTCGATTTTTCATTAGTTATTGATGGTATGCTTGTGGATGTTATAGGCATCTTCATTAAGGCATTCACTAATTAAAATTTAAAACTTGCACTAAATATAAATACTCTAGGCGCTTTATTTTTAGTAAAGATTTTATCTTTTTCAGTTAAGGTTCTGCTTTTATCAAAATCGAGATAGGTTATTATATCTTGCGCTAATAAATCTCTGGCATTAAATTTTAATTCTAGTTTATCATCTAAGAAAGTTTTAGCTATTTGAAAATCAATTACCGTTCTTTCTTTATCAAAAAACTCAGGCAATATATTACTGCCTGCAATAGCAAGCCTTCTGCCAATTCTATTTAGTGACAAGGTAGATGATATACCAGAACTATCACCTACATAACTTAGTGCAAAATTTAGGATGTAAGGCGACTGACCTTGTAAAGGACGCGAGCTAATAGAATCTGATGTGCTACCGACAACTACCGACGATTTTGTAATCGTGCCATTACCTGACAAAGTAAAATTATTAAGCAACGACTTTTCATTTTTTCTAGCAAAAAGAGTGGATAAAAGAACCCTAAATTCAACTTCTGCCCCAGAAATAGTTGCAGACTTACTTTGCACATAACGTGCCTCACTTGCATAAAATGATGAAGTAGAAAACTCAATTGGGTTTGTAATTGCTTTATGAAAAGCAGATACAGAAAGCAACTGTGCCCTTCCTGGGAAAATTTCATATCTAACATCAAAATTATTTATACTTGCCCTTTTTAAGGTTGAATCACCGCCAACAAAAAAACCTGAAAGATAATCTGGGAAACCAAAATTTGCTAATTCTCTGTATTCTGGTCTATTTAAAGTTTTGCTGTATGACAAGCGTACATTGGTTTTTTCAGTTAATGAATAAACTAAATTAGCTGAAGGGCAATAATCTACCTTTGTGTATTTAATATTTATTGCACCTAACCCACGTTGAGCAGCAACTAATTTTTGACTAAAACTTTCCATTCTTACACCATAAATCAATCTAAATTTTTTGAAACGTTGATCATTCATTAAATAGGCATGCAAAGTTGAAGAAGATGCATCATAGGCAGAATTAGGAACTGTAGCATCATTAACTAATATAGATGCCTTACCATTAGAAAGCAAACCCAAGTTTTGCGTCAAAAAAATCTGATCATACGGTAAATTTAGTATTGAATAATCTACATCATAAGGATTGTTGGTTATAGCTTGTGCAAAACCTAATACTCTATTCGTATAATTTCTTTCTCTAGCTAGGTATCCAAATCCAATCTTAAACATATTTTGGCTGCCTTTAAAAAGTGTATAAGGTTGCGAAATGTCTAATTTTGCACTTCTTAGATTTTCTTGAGAACTAGCAGATACCATGTTGCCATGGCTCCCTGGAACGTCAGAAGTTAACTGATTACTAGTGGAAATTGCTTGAAATGGTGTACTTCTATCCACCTTGCTATATGCAACTAACCAATTTAATTTTGTTTTAAATTTACCAATTTGATGTTCACCTAATAGCTGGCTATTGAAAATTTTGTCTGAAACAAAATTTCGAAATATTTGTTTTATTTTATTAGTTGAGTCCACAGTATATTCATTATACCCTTCTCGCTTTACTAAGGTATTATCCGTATTTACGCTCATGTTATTTTTCCAACTTATATTATTTCTATTGTTTATCTTAATACCAACATTGCCTAACGCTGAACAAATTACCTCCTCATTATACACAGAATCAATGAATTTTCTCTCTTGTATAATAACATAATCTGGGTCGTTAATGTTACCACCATTCCCATTGAAAGAATTTCGTTCTCCTGATACAAATGAATTGCTTTTATTATATGTAACTGAAAAAAGCGATGAAATAAATTGTTTTTCTTTTAATTTTATATTAAGACTTTTAACTATTTGTAAACTTAAGTTCGGTTTTGTATCCACCTCTTTTATTCCCCACTTGTATTTCCCAAATAACTTTGCATATCCAAGTTTATCGGCTGTTGATGCATCTATAAAACCTTGTTTATCGGATGGTATGCCACTTGGTAACGCCCGTGTACCATCATCTAAGCCCAACCAATCTGTATTACCTTTCATTTCAGAAACAAAGCGTTTTTTCCCAGTTATCAAATTGTTGTAACCCTGGCTTATTGAAATAACAGTGATTGGTTTAGATGAAGTAGATTTTGTAGAAATTTCAATAATTCCTCCTCCAAACTCAGCTGTTTTATCTGGAGTAGCAGTTTTATAAATAACTAAATTATCTATAATGCCAGATGGAAAAATATCATATGCAAATGCTTTCCTATCACTTTCTGTACTTGGTAACGGGGCTCCATTAATAAAGGATGCATTGTATCTATCATTTAAACCACGTATTACAGCAAATTTATCGTTTTGGATACTTGCTCCAGTAACACGCTTTATTACATCACTACTACTTTTATCAGGTGTTTTCTTTATTGATTCAGCTGAAACACCATCGCTAACACTTGCACTGTTTTTTTGAGCTACTAATAAAGTTGCAACCGTCTCACCTGCTCCTTTCACTCTTTGAGCGACTATCACAGCACCTTTAAGCTCTTTATTAGATTTCTTACTTAATGAAATATTAATTTCTTTATTTTCATTTTCTCCTAAATTGATATCTGTAACAATTTTTTCGACATATCCCATGTAACTACATTTTATAGAATAGTTTCCTGCTTGAAGTTTACCGAAAACAAAAACACCATTTTGATCTGCACGTGTACCAATAGACTTTTCAATTAAAAAAATTGTACTTCCCTCTAGTGGTAGGCCAGTCTGGGCATCTACTGCCTTTCCTGTAATCATTCCCTTTTGGGCAAATGTGGTACTTCCAATGAATAGGAAGAATAGGATAAGAAAATGTTTTGAAATCATTTTAAAAATTGTGAGAAGTGAGTATTTAGTTAAGGAAGTAAAATAAATTTTACATGAAGTGAATGTCAATTTTAATACTATTTCTTTTTTGCATTTATACAAGTAATCAAAATGGTATTACAATATTTTAAAACAATTAATATATATATAAATAAACTTATTAAAGTAAACTAGTATAAATATAAATGGTATTATTTTTGAATATTCACTTTTACATTTTGGTTGATACCGTGTACAAATTTTATGCTTAAGAAATATACTCCATTGCTTAATTCTGACACATCTATGTTATTTATTCCATTCTTTATAGTAATTTTCTTTAATTGTTGACCAGTTACAGAAGTAAGATTTGCTTCTACTTTTTCAGCACTATTTAAGCTTACATTCAGTATTCCATTGGTCACAGGATTGGGAAATACAGATAGATTTTGCTCATCACATTTTAAGATTGCATTTACTACAGGTGAATACATAAACGAAGCATCTATATCTATCATCTTTAATCGGTACATGACCACATTATTGTTGATAGAAATATTATCATCTTTAAAGTAATATGTTGAATTAGTAGTAGAATTACCATGAGCTATTACGCTACCGATAGTTTTCCATTTCGCATTATTAGTCTCCGATTTTTCTATTTCAAATTTTTCAACATTTGTTTCAGAAGAAGTACTCCAATTAAGGTCTGCTATACAATTGTCAGACTTTACATTGAAGTTATTTAAAATCAATGGAAGTGGAAAACCAGCTAATACTTCTATGGTTGACAAAGCAGAATTATCTGTAGTAAGGTCGCCTGCCACAGAAGTGCCTGCTGCACAGGTAGTACCATTTCCAAAGTTTATATTTCCTGAAAAAGTTTGTGGGGCTGTAGCTGTAACACCTTGTACTTTTAGTATAATTGTGCGACTAGTACTAACTGGAATAGGATCTGTAGAATTACAAAGTCGTATTTGAGAACCAGTGTTTGTTAAAATGGTCCATCCTGCTGGCAAGCCAGTTTGTTGTGCAGTTGGTAAAAAGGTAACTGAAGTTGGTACTTGAATAATTGGTCTAAGCTTAGCTTGTGGCACTGCTGATACAGGTCCAGTATTACCTATAGTTACTATAATATCGATGGTAGTACCTACAGATACGATACCTGAATTGGATGGCAAAACATTTATAAATGGGTTAGCTTGTCCAAAAACATTTAATGTGGCAAGTGTTGTTGCTAGTGTAAAGAGTATTAGCTTAAATTTCATTTTTTTATTTATTTTATATTTTTGATTTGTTTTAATTCTGTTGATTATTAATATTTGAGTAACTAATACCTAATTGCAATTAATTTTTATTTTTATTAAGTTGATAAACTATTTTGTTACTTACCGACCTTAGTAAATTTTGCGACTTTCATTTCGTCACCATTTCTATAAACTAATAAATAATCGCCACTTGCAAGTCCACTAATATTTATTGTACTATAAAAACTATTTTCTTTCACCTGTTGAGATATTAGCTTGGCACCATTAACTGCGAAAATTTGAAAATAAGCTCCTGTGCTAATTGTTGCTGAGTGCTCTATACTTATACTATTCTGAGCTGGATTAGGATACACACTTAATTCTACACAGCCAGGCGGTAAAAGTGTGATGTCAGAACTAGCGGAGCATCCATTAGTATCCATTATTGTGAATGTCCATACACCTGGTCCTTTAATAAAATCACCTAAGCCGCCAGAGTAAGGTGGCTTTCCACCATTAGCAGAAATCGTAATCATAGTACTATCTCCGCAATATTTAATCGCCTCATAAGACGCAATTACTTTTAATTTATCAGGTTGTATAATAGTTATTTTGGGACTTACTGCTGCATAACAAGCGGGATTATTTATTAATCGTATGTCTATAGTATATTCTCCAGCTGGCACAAGAATACTGTTTGATGGTGTATACAGGCCACTGTTCAAACTATATTCGAAAGCCCCCACACCTCCAATTGCTGATATTGTAAGCGTACTACTGTCTCCATTACAAGCTATTGGAGATGCTACAACAGTTCCACTAATTGGAAGCGGTTGTGTTAAAAAGATAGTATCCGTTTTATTTGAACATCCATTAGAATCTTTAATTGTAATTGTATAAGAGCCCGCAGGAACTAAAAACATATTTGAAGGTTGAAAAGTTGTGTCATTAAGGCTGAACTCATAGGGTAAAACACCACCAGTAGCTGAAACAGTAATAGTGCTATAATCTCCAAAACAAGTTATTGGAGTTGCAGAAGCATTGATTATAGGAGTTTGAGGCTGTGGATTAATTACAATATTATTTATTACAGTTGGTGCACAGCCACTCAAATTTTGAACAGCTAAAGTATAAATTCCTGCATTTGCTATAAAGCCACTTAACGGATAACTGCTGTATGGCCCACCATTAAAACTAAATGTTAGTGCTGTAGTATCGCTCACTACAACTATTTCTCCGGTAGCTATTGTACAACTCGGTTGTGTAATACTTAAAACAGGCAAAGCAGGAGAAAGGGGTTGAGCATCTATTGTAATATATGTAAATGGAGAAAGACAACCACCTATGGCTTGTGCTATAAGTGAGTGAGTACCAGTAACAATACCTATATAGCCTCCTACTGGATAAGGGCTGAATGCACCTCCATCTAAACTATACAATAAATTTGGATCTGGAGCAGTAATTATAAAACTACCTGTAGAAACCGCACAGGTAGACTGAGTAATATTTACGGTTGGTGCAAGAGGTGCTCCTAAAACTGTATTAATAGTTATTAATGTTGCATTAGAAGAAGTGCAACCAAAAGAATTAGTTACATTAAAAGAATAATTGCCAGCGGCAAGATTATTTATGATGGTATTTGTTGTGTTACCGCTTATATTTCCGGGATTTATGGTCCATTGACCAACAGGTAAATTTGATAGTTGAACCGAACCTGTGGATATAGAACAAGTAGCTTGTATTGTTGAATCTATGGTAGGTGTTAATGGTGTAGGTGGTTGCGCATTTATCGTAAAGTTAGTTATAAGAGGGCTACAATTACTAGCATTCTTTGCTAAAATAGAATGTGCCCCCGAACCTAATAGGTACCCTGTTGCTGGATAACTGTTAAAAGAGCCTCCATCTATACTATAAGTCAAGCCTGTTGTATCTGAAGTAATTGAAACAATACCTAAAGAATCGGTGCATGTAGGGTCTATTATATTTACAATGGTTAGAGGTACTGCATTAGGTTC
>CANJRV010000107.1 GCA_947476825.1 Bacteroidota bacterium
CAACTAAAAATTAAAGAAACCAATCTTGAACTTATCCAAAAACGCCAACAGACCGAAAATAAAATACGCAGTTACTATAATGAATTAGTTGCTTTAGCAGGACAGTTACAAACTGCACAAAGCATGTTCAATAATTACCAATCCTTATTACGAAGTGAAGAATTAAAATTTACTCAGGGCGAAAGTTCTCTTTTTTTAGTCAACAGCAGAGAAACAAAAGTTATTGAATTAATACAAAAGCGAATAGAATTGGCTTCAAAGTGGTACAAGGCGAAATACGCTCTTGAATGGGCTGCTGGTAACTTACTTTAAGATATACAATTACTCTCACACTAATCTCTATCCCCTATTCTGTTATATGAACGAAAAGAGATTGCTAATGGCAAAACATCTTTTAGTGATATTTTTGTTCCAAATAATACATAAATATGTTTTATGTTAATCATTGACAATATAAATGAAAACTTATCAATTACAATACTCACTTTTGCGGTATCAAAAACAAACAAAAATAAAATGACAAAAATTACAGTAGCAAAAGGCGATGGAATTGGTCCAGAAATTATGGATGCAACACTTGAAATTATTTTAGCAGCAGGTGCTAAAATTGAAATTGAAGAAATTGAAGTAGGCGAAAAAGTTTACTTGGCAGGCAATACATCGGGTATAGCAAAAGAATCATGGGATATTATCCGCAGAAATAAAATATTCTTAAAATCCCCTATTACTACGCCACAAGGTGGAGGCTATAAAAGCTTAAATGTAACCACACGAAAATTCCTCGGACTTTACTCGAATGTGCGCCCCTGCATGAGTTTACACCCTTTCATCAAAACAAAACATCCGATAATGGATATTGTGATTGTGAGAGAAAATGAAGAAGATTTGTATGCAGGTATTGAGCATCAACAAACCGATGAAGTAATTCAGTGTCTGAAATTAATAAGCCGACCTGGTTGCGAAAAAATAGTTCGATATGCATTTGAATATGCAAAACAATACGGTAGAAAAAAAGTAACCTGCTTCTCCAAAGATAATATCATGAAACAAACAGATGGATTATTTCATAGTGTGTTTGACGAGATTGCGAAAGAATATCCCGAAATAGAAAACGAACATTGGATAGTGGATATAGGTGCAGCAAAATTAGCTGACACGCCAGAAGAATTTGATGTAATTGTGATGCCCAATTTATACGGAGATATTTTATCAGATGTAGCAGCACAAATTACAGGTTCCGTTGGCTTGGCAGGTTCGTCAAACATCGGTGAAGAGTGTGCCATGTTTGAAGCTATACATGGCTCTGCACCTCTAATAGCTTGTCAAAATATAGCAAACCCTTCTGGATTATTGCAAGGTGCAGTAATGATGTTAAACCATATTGGAGAAACAGCAGTAGCAGAAAAAGTGCAGAATGCATGGTTAAAAACACTAGAAGATGGCATTCATACTAACGACATTTTCAAAGAAGGTAACAGCAAACAAAAAGTGGGAACCAAAGAATTTGCTCAAGCAGTGATTGCCAACTTAGGAAATAAGCCAAGCACGTTGAAAGCAGTATCCTATGCAAATGGCTCAGCATTAAATCTTCCAAAGTATAAACGCAAACCTGCTGCAAAAAAAGAATTAGTAGGCGTTGATTTGTTTGTGCACTGGGCTGGAACTAACCCCGACGAATTGGCTTCATTGTTTAGTAAAATAGAACTTGATCACACTAAACTTTCTATGATAACGAATAGAGGAATTAAAGTTTACCCAGATGGTTTTCCGGAAACTTTTTGCACAGACCACTGGCGCTGCCGATTCAAACCAACAGATGGAAATAATATTTCTAAAGCTGACATTATTCAATTGCTGTCAGGTGCTGAAGCAAATAACCTGGACATTATTAAAACTGAAAACCTATATGCATTTGATGGCAAAGCAGCTTTCTCATTAGGACAAGGACAATAAAAAAAAATGAATATACAACTCATACAAGGAAATTTTGATGCAAAGGATGCATTAGAAATTATTACACAAATGATTCAGGTTAAAATTAAGTTTCATGAAAACAAAATCAGCCACAAAAGCAATGAGGAAGAAATAAAAGGTCGTGAAACAAAAATCAAACGTCTACAAAAAGACTTGAATGACATCAGACATTTTATGGAGAATTGTGGAGGAAAAATAAATATTCAAAGTGAAATCCATTTATCTAATTAAATTATGGAAAGCAAACATGTTCTCAAATTAATTGATGGAAATTTTCTCCCATCCGATGCTGGTAAAGTTCTTTTTGATCTGATAAACTGCAAGATAAATTATCATCAGATTGAAAAGATTAGCAATGAAGTAAGGTTCGATAAGGATTTATCAAATTCGACAAATAGAATTAAACAAATGCAGGAAATGAAAAATAACCTACAGGAAATTATAAGCTTTACTACAGAAAATGGCATGAGCTTGAACATCGAAAGCCACATCATTATAACCTGTATTAAAGAAAAATAATGTATTGATTGACAAACAAAATTATTCCATTCATGTTTAAAGACAGAACGCTAATAATAGCGACCAAGCACGAAAAAGAAAAAGTCATAGCACCGATTTTAGAAAAAGAATTAGGCGTAAAATGTGTAGTTGCAAAAAATTTAGATACGGATATACTTGGCACTTTTACAGGAGAAATTGAACGAGAAGACGATCCAATTACTACCGCAAGAAATAAATGCTTAATGGCTATGGAATCGAACGATGGGGACTTAGCCATAGCCAGTGAAGGATCCTTTGGCCCTCATCACTCTATTTTCTTTACCTATTCGGATGATGAATTTTTATTATTACTGGACAAGAAAAATAATTTGGAAATCTTTGTTAGAATTTTAAGTACAGAGACAAACTTTAATGCAAGTGAAATAAAATCTAAACAGGAATTAAAAGAATTTTCATACAAAGCTAAGTTTCCATCTCATGCATTGATTATCAAAAAATCAAAAGATGACTTCTCTGAAATCACCAAAGGAATTAATAGCTGGGAAGTCATTTCTGAAAAATATGATGAATATATAAGCAAGTATGGCAGTGCTTATGTTGAAACGGATATGCGAGCGATGTTCAACCCATCAAGAATGCAGGTGATTGAAAAAGCAACACAAAAGTTGGCTGAAAAAATTAAATCTGTTTGCCCTGCATGTAACACCCCTGGACTAGGAATAACAACAGTAAAAGAAGGACTTCCCTGCAACTTATGCTATCATCCAACACGCTCTATCATAAGCCATCTGTATGAATGCGAAAAATGCGACTATGTGAAAGAAGTAAAATTTCCAAATCAAAAAGAAACGGAAGACCCCATGTATTGCGACTATTGTAACCCTTAAAAAAACGAACACCTTGATTACTAAAAATATACAGCTTGCTGCAGACAAACTAAAAGATGGTGAGATAATTGCTATACCTACTGAAACCGTTTATGGTTTAGCAGCAAATGCCTACAGCGAAGATGCCGTAAAAAAAATATTTGATTTAAAAAATCGGCCACACAATAACCCATTAATTGTTCATATTAAGTCTTATGATTTTTTACAAAATGTTGCCTTAGACATTCCCGATGCTGCTATTAAACTTGCTCAGGAATTTTGGCCTGGCCCATTAACCCTAGTGTTGAAAAAACAAGCGCATATTCCAGATTTAGTGACAGCTGCTAAAGAAACAGTTGCCGTGCGTATGCCAAATCACCCAATGAGCATAGCCTTATTAGAGAAATTAGATTTTCCAATTGCCGCTCCGAGTGCCAATCCTTTTGGTTCGATTAGTCCGACGAGTGCCGAACATGTTTATCATTATTTTAAAGACAATCTTGATTTAATTTTAGACGGAGGCAATTGCGAAAAAGGCATAGAATCTACTATCATTGGATTTCAAAATAATGAAGCTATACTTTATAGATACGGTTCCATTTCAGTTGAAGAAATTGAACGTGTTATTGGAAAAATAAAAATCTTTACTAAAAATGATACAACACCTGATGCGCCTGGCATGCTTTCAAAACATTACGCACCTTCTACAAAAATATTTCTCACCGATAACATTCATGAATTAATTAAAAAGCAAAGCGGTAAAAAAATAGGATTGTTATTATTTGACAAGCAAATAGTTGGTGTAGGCATTTCACATCAAGAAATTCTTTCTTCTACAAGTAGTTTAGAACAAGCTGCTTATAATTTATACTCTGCCCTGCATCGTTTAGATAGCTATAATTTAGAGGTAATTCTTGCTGAAAGATTACCCAATGTCGGATTAGGAAAGACTATAAACGATAGATTAGAAAGAGCTACAAAATAAATTTAATCGATGAGCAAATTTTTAATCAAACAAGCTAGCATAGTAAACGAAGGCAAAATAAAAATTGCGGATGTGTTAATTGTGGATGAAAGAATTCAAAACATCTCGCCAACTATTAACGCAAGCCATGCTAAAATTATTGATGCAGAAGGACTCTATTTAATTCCTGGCATGATTGACGATCAAGTTCACTTTCGCGAACCTGGACTTGTTCACAAAGCAGATATCCATTCCGAATCTAAAGCGGCAGTTGCAGGTGGAATTACTTCCTTTATGGATATGCCTAACACAATTCCAAATACACTTACGCAAATATTGTTAGAAGAAAAATATGCCATGGCATCAAAAAAATCTTTTGCTAATTATTCATTCTTCATGGGCGTTAGTAAAAATAATTTAGAAGAAGTATTAAAGACGGACAGCGAAAATGTTTGCGGAATTTCTGATGATGGACTTTATTTCAATCACGAGGAGGGCATATTAGCAAACTACCCTGACTTCTTAGAAAAACTTTTTTCAAAAACAGAAACATTAGTAGCTCTCCATTCTGAAGACGACAATATCATTAAAATAAATACAGCAAAATACCAGGCAACATTTGGCAATGAAATCCCTGTTCAACTGCATGCAAAAATACGAAGCGAAGAGGCATGCATAAAAGCAACGGAAAGAATTTTGAACATCGCAAAAAAGCACAATACACGACTTCATATATTACATATATCCACCCTTGCAGAAGCAAACATGTTTGACAATACAACTGCTATTAGACAAAAAAGAATAAGCGCGGAAGCATGTGTGCATCATCTTTGGTTCACTGAAAAAGATTATGAAAGATCAGGAAACCAAATAAAATGGAATCCAGCCATAAAAACAGAAGGCGATAAAAATGGATTGCTTCAAGCTCTACTTGATAATAAGTTAGACATCATTGCTACTGACCATGCACCGCATTTACTGTCAGAAAAAAAAGGAAATTATTTCGAATCAAAATCAGGTGCGCCTTTAGTTCAACATGCTTTGCCTATTCTACTTGAACTCCACCATCAGGGCAAAATCAGTTTAGAAAAAATTGTTGAAAAGACAAGCCATCATGTAGCAGAAATTTATCGCATGAAAGATAGAGGCTATATCCGTGAAGGATACTTTGCGGATTTGGTTTTAGTTGATTTAAATAATCAGTGGAAAGTTACTACCGATAATCTCCTCTACAAATGCAAATGGAGTCCACTGGATAATTACCAATTCAAAAGTAAAATCATCAAAACATTTGTAAACGGCCAACTCGTATATGACAATGGAAACCTTAATGAAACCGTAAAAGGTAAACGATTACAATTTGAAAAAACGAGATAGTATGAACAACAAACTATTTTTAATGTACTCTGTTTATATCCTGAAAATTTTTATAAAAAAATTGGCGTTTCTGCTTTTTATGCCTGCAGTGGATTCGGTTTTTAAATTAATTGCTTTATTACGAACAGAAATTAAGGCAAATGAACAAGTTGTAGAAGGAACCATCAACACACAAACAATAAACGAAACAATAGAACTCAATTTTTATAACAAATAATCAAATAAATATGGACTTTCAAATTTTACTATCCAACTTAACCAATCCAACTTTACTTTTCTTCGTCTTGGGTGTATTTGCAGTAATCGTAAAAAGCGATTTAGAAATTCCTGCATCATCCAGCAAGTTTATTTCTCTGTATTTGCTTTTCTCCATTGGCTTTAAAGGTGGGCAGGAATTATCGCATAGTGGCCTTACAACAGAAATAGTTTACTCACTTCTATTCGGGTTAACCATTGCATCCATCATTCCGCTTTACACTTTTTTTATTTTGAAAAGAAAAATGAGCATCAGCGATGCAGGAGCCGTTGCGGCTGCCTATGGTTCAGTAAGCGCGGTGACATTTGTTGCAGCCGTTTCATTTCTCGAAGCACAAAAAATAATATTTGGCGGACATATGGTTGCGGTAATGGCATTCATGGAATCCCCCGCAATTATTATGGGCGTTATTTTGCTGATGAAATTTGATGTAGAAAATAATACAAAAGGAAAATTAACCGAAACAATAAAACATTCTTTCACCAATGGAAGTGTATTAATGATACTCGGAAGTTTAATTATTGGGTTGATTGCTGACACCAAACAAGCGGAAGGAATCAAACCATTCACGACAGATATTTTCAAAGGTTTTCTTGCTATATTTTTACTAGAGATGGGCATGGTAACTGCAAGAAGATTTTCTGCATTTAAAAAATATGGTTGGTTTGCAACCGCATTTGCGATTGCAATTCCTTTGATAAATGGCTGTATTGTAGCAGCGTTAAGCGGATTGTTTATTCATGATATTGGCAACCGATTTATTTTCGCCATACTTTCAGCTAGTGCATCTTACATTGCAGTACCAGCCGCCATGCGTTTGGCTGCACCCAAAGCCGACCCAGGGCTTTATATCCCAATGGCATTGGGAATTACATTTCCTTTCAACATCACCATTGGGATGCCTTTGTATTATTTGATTATTCAGCATATGTAAGAGGGAAAAGTCAACCAATAAAAATACTAAAGGCCAAGTTTAAAGTATCTAAAAAATAGATTTCAAAACCATTTGATTTTAGAAGCAAAAAAAACAGTAAAATCAAGTCTTACTTTCATTATTTTTTCGCTGCCAACTTCCCTAACAACTTCAAAGCATTTTCTACTTTTTCATCCCATTGCATGCCGTAACAAAGTTTAAGGCAGTTGTTGTATTGATTTTGCAAAGTATACATTCTACCAGGTGCAATACTTATTTTATTTGCAATGGCATTATTGTATAACTCAATGGTATCTACTTTTTTATTCAGTTCAACCCATAAATTCATACTGCCTGTCGGCCTGCTTACTTTTGTATCATCCGGAAAATATTCGCTGATGCAACGAAGAAAGTGCAAAGAATTTCTATGTAGTGTTTGCCTCAATTTTCTTAAGTGATTTTCATATCTACCTACTTCTAAAAAATTACCAATCGCCTCATGTGTAATGGTACTGCTAAACATAGAGTGATACAATTTGGTTCGTGCAACTTGATCTTTAAATTTCCCTGCCGACACCCAACCCACTCGATAACCAGATACCAATGTCTTGGAGAAGGAGCCACACCACAAAACAATTCCACTTTCATCGAATCCTTTACATGAAGATGGACGATGATTCCCAAAATACAAATCAGCATACAAATCATCTTCAATCAATGGTATATTATGTTTTTCACAAATCCTGACAACTTCTTTTTTATTTTCATCTGGCATACAACTTCCCAAAGGATTACTAAAATTACTGACCAAAATACAAAGCTTCACTTTCTTTCTTTCTATTGCTTTCCTTAAAGCATCTACTTCAATTCCTGTGACAGGATGAGTTGGCAATTCCAAAACATGCAAACCTAAACTTTGTGCCAAACGAAGAATACCAAAATAGATCGGACTTTCTACAGCAACAGTATCTCCCCTTTTTGCCAATGCCAATAAACAAAATGAAATGGCATCAATACTTCCGCCAGTTGTTATGATATCCTCTGCTTTTAGCTTCCCTCCCCAAGATAAAGTACGCTTTGCAATTTGCGTTTTTAATTTAATGCTACCAGTTCGGTCATAACTGACTCCACTATCTACCAATGACCGTGTGGCATTCATAATGGATTTATTTAATTTAGCAATGGGAACTAATTGTGGCGAAAGCATAGTGCTAGATAACATCATATTTGCCTTACCAATATTCTCCGAAACAATCGCTTGGATATCTTCAATAGGATCATTTTTCTTTGCGGCAATAGGTTGACTAGTTTGCGGAACATTTTTAAAATGCTTATGTGCATACGAAACGTAATAACCCGACTGTGGCCTAGATTCAATCAAACCCCTACTCTCTAATTCAAAATAAGATTGTTGAACCGTAGTAATGCTCACCCCTTTTTCAAGTGATACGGTTCTCAACGACGGCAATTTATCGCCAATTTTTAATAGGTCATTTTTTATTTGATGCTCAATAGTATTCGCTATTTGCAAGTAGAGTAATTCCTTTTTTCGCATGAGGCAAAAATAACTGTACTGGTTAAAATAAACAAATTTGTATCTGTATTAATTCAATGAATTGTTTGAATTTTGCGTTGGATAATTATTTCCTTCACAAATAAAATAATATAAAATGGAATTCAATAAAGTTGTAAGAGGCGCGAAAAGAGAAATGAATGATATTGAAAATGTGCATGCCATTTTAGATGCGGGTTTTTTATGTCATGTTGCATTTCATCATCAAGGGCAAACCATGATGATTCCAACAGCTTATGGTAGACTAGAAGACAATTTGTATTTGCATGGTTCTACAAAAAACTTCATGCTAAATCAAATTTTAGATGGACAAACTATTTGCATTTCCGTAACCCACTTAGATGGAATTGTTTTAGCTAAATCCTTATTTCACACTTCTGTCAATTATCGATCAGTAGTTTTATTTGGCCGTGCCGTT
The DNA here is from genome assembly GCA_947476825.1 of Bacteroidota bacterium. Lineage (GTDB taxonomy): Bacteria > Bacteroidota > Bacteroidia > Chitinophagales > Chitinophagaceae > OLB11. The sequence goes on from CANJRV010000107.1 coordinate 8,843, forward strand.
TTGGTAGAAGATGAAAACGAAAGAATAAACGGCATGAAAATAATCACAGAAAATATTGTAAAAGGAAGATGGGATGAAGTAGCACTTGGAGACGAGAACCAATTAAAAGCAACCATGGTTATTAAATTTACTATTGAAACAGCTTCTGCAAAAATTAGAAACGAAGGACCAGCTGGCGATGATGAAATAAAAGATATTATTTGGAGTGGGCATATTCCATTGGCTATGAAAGCCTTGCAGCCAATACAAGATGATAAGTTTGGCATTGCTCTTGAAATGAGTGATAGCGTAAAAAATTATTACGAAAAGAATAAATAAGTGAACAAGAAAAAAGTAATAGCAGTAATAACCAAAAGCGAAATAAAATGATAGAAAAAAATGTACAATTAGATTATACATTCAGAAACGGCAATAACAATGACCTTGAACAAATAAAAAAACTAACTTGGCTTGCATACAGTCAATTCGAAAATGTACTAGCAGAAGAAAATGTTCAAGGATGGAAAAACAATTTAAACGATGACAATACCTACTTAAGTTTATTACAAACATCTACTTGTTTTGTTTGT
>CANJRV010000108.1 GCA_947476825.1 Bacteroidota bacterium
ACATTATACTGTGAAGTGAGCTCATTATTATTACTTAAAAATATTTTTAATAAACTTTCAATACTCGGATTGACGGTAGGTAAGAGGTCATATTTTTTAGGATCGATACGAACATTACCAGCTTCGTTTCTTTTACGTTCTTCTTTAATAGTAGCACCTTTTAAAATATTTACGCCTTTTGGTTGTAAGGTAATACTCATATTAAATGATTCGCCTGTGGTAAATCTTTTAGAAACAATTTTGTGCTGATAACCAATGTAAGAAAACACAATTTGAATATTTCTTTCTGCTGGTACTATCAAATTATATTCACCGTTTGCATTGGTTTTTGTGCCACCAGAATTGTCTTTAATGCTTACCGTTGCACCTTCTAAAGGATTATTATTTTGATCCATAACCTTCCCTTTCACAATAGCAGTCTTGCCTATATTCTCCAGATTGCTTTGTGCTTGCACAGCCAAACTGAAACATAAAAGCAATACTAAAATTTTTATTTTTATCATATTCGAGGAAACGAAAGTAAGTATAAAAAAGTATTTGATGGAGTTTGGAAATGGTTTTATTCTGTAGCGGATTTTTTTGTTTACCCATAAAAATAATTTATTGGAATCATTTACTTTTTGCTTGATAGACTATTGTCCGAAGTGCAAACAATTTATTATGAGCATATCATCCATTTTTTTCTATCCTCTTTTGTTAAAGTTTGAAATATCCGAAATTGTATTTTATATCTTTAGGCTTTAGCAATTAAAAAGTAAATTATGAAAACGGAAAATTATACATCGGTTGGTGTATCATCAACTGAAATGAGCTGGATGGTCAGACACCAACCAGTCGAACAATCGCTGTTCGACATACCTAAGAGCCGAGCGACACTGCTTTATTACGAAATTGAAATGGTTCGGAGAACCACTTTTATCTGTAGTTCGACATGCCGCAAAGCCGAACATGTCGAACAGTCTGTTTTAAAAATAGAGCGTAATTATACTTCCATCTCAAGCGTATAAATACTATTTTGTGTACGTATAAATACTGAATTTTGTTAAAAGTGAAGTGTTCCGCATAGGTTCAATAGAAATTTAAAATAAAATAAATAGATTTGTGAATCATACTTTTTCGAAGTTATAATAATTGAAATGTACTTAAAATAAATTGTAAACCAACTTAAAAAAATAACTATGCCAACCAGTAAAACTTTTGAAGTATTTGGCTTCAATACTTCAAAAAGCCCAGAAAAACATTCTGATGAAGCCCATTACATGCATTCAATTAAGATTAATCATTTTAAAGATGGAATTTCTACCGAATTTATTGAGGATATAATTGAATTATTGGCTCCTAAAACTACGGAATCTTTGCATGCAGCAAGGGAGGCAATTGAAGATTTTAAGAGGTCTACTGCTTATCTACCAACTAAGGAAGCCATCAATGCTAGTGTAAATAATGTAATTAGTTTATATGAATATCTGAATACTTTATCAACTTATCCTACTGATATAGTTAGTCAAATTGTTACCAGATTAGGGCTTACTGTCATAACAGATATTTCTAGAACTGAATTTATACAGAAATGGGACAAATTATGGAATAATCTTATTGTAGATTTGTTTTCTCCAATAAGCACTAGCCATCGTAGTCACTTAATTAATTCTATACAAGCATTAAAGACGGTAAAAGCAATACAAGTTGACCGTGTTGGTAACATAACAAAGTTGAAGAAAATGATAAAAGCCATACCTATGCTTCCAGATGGGATTGCTCCGATTCATATTGAAGAGCATGATTCAAGTGCTGACGAAGGAGAAAATCAATATGAATTACATCAGGCATATAAGGCGAAAATAGAGGCTTTAAGAACTTCTATGCTGGATGTGATTACAAATGAAACCAAATACAGGAGCTTAGCCTTAGAGGTTGATACTAACATGGATTGGGAGATAGATTCGGAGGGGCATCCAGTAATAACTCCTGACACATTGCCTGGAATGATTGATATATTTCACTTAAACACTTCACGATTTGCAGAATTGCAAACTGGAACAAGAACACAGTTGACAGCTTTAGGATTTAGTAATGAGGTAGGACGAACTTATAAAAAAGTAAAGGATGGTATAAATGATGAAATAGCGAATTTAATGTTGAAAGTTTTTAATCCTTCATATGCTGCGAAAAAAGGGGTAATTGAAGGGGGGGTAATGTTTTCTGTAGGTGATGTATTTAATGACCCTATTGAAGGACCAGGAGATTTGGATCCTTTTCCTACGTTTGATACGCCATGTAGAGTTAAACCTTTAGGTATATCAGATTACAGAAGAGTGGAGGCAATATGGAGTAAATATGAACCTGGAGAGATTGCTCATATTGAGAATCTCTTAAAGGGCGAATACAAAGATAGAGAAACCAGACAATTACGAAGTACAGAAGAAACATATACCATTGAAACGGTAAAAGAAAATGAAGTTATTAGAGACTTACAAACTACAGAACGTTTTGCTTTGCAAAAGGAGGCAAGTAAAATTGTGCAAAGTGATTTTGAAGCAAAATTAGATACTTATGTAAAAGGGAATTATGGTACTGTTAGTTTCGGGATTAGTGGAGGTGTTTCCTTTTCACAAAGTACTTCAAATAGTAAAATGGAATCCAGCCAATATGCTAAAGATGTAATTGACAGAAGCATAAACCGAATGTTGGAACGAACAAGAGAAGAAAGAACAATTAAAATATTGGAAGAGTTCGAAGAAAAGAATATTCATAAATTTGATAATGTAGCTGGCAGTGAACATGTAGTTGGTGTATATAGATGGGTGGATAAAATCATGCATTGTAAACTGGCAAATTATGGGAAAAGACTATTATTTGAATTTATGGTACCAGAACCTGCCGCTTTTCATATTTTCGCCAAGTCTCGAAAATCGATAAAAGGAATTTATGTGGAAAAACCAATTCATCCAAGAGTAGGAATCGCAAACCCATTTGCAGCAGGTATAATACAATTAAACCATGCACATGAGCTTGATATTACTAATTATAAAGTGTGGGCTTCTGCTTACGGAGCAACAGTAGAACCATACCCTCAGGATATTACTATTGGTAAAGCCTATAATACGAATACCAGTGGTACTAATACTGTTTCTGGAAGTGATAACGGATTAAAAATTCCTGTTGGGTATTATGCAGATACGAGCGTGGTAATCATTGGTCGCTCAGGAGGGCAAACGTGGTCAAATACTTACATACAGGTCGGAAACCAATGGTTTGGAAAAGGAACTTGGGGGTCATGGATTTTTAATCAGTCTATGAACGGAATGATAGATATATTACCTGTTTCATGGACGTCTTATTGGGAGGAAATGAGTGCCTTTAATGTGGAAGTCCATTGTAAAGCAACAAATACCAAAATTGCCGAATGGCAATTAAGTACATTTAAAGCAATAATGGATGCTTATCAGAAAAAGTTAGATGACTATAACAATGCTGTCTCTGAAGCAACTGTATCTCAAGGAATTATTATTGAAGGAGATAATCCATTAATAAACAGAGAAACGGAAAGAACAGAATTGAGAAAATGGTGCATACAACTGATGACAGAAAATAATTTCTTTTATCAATTTGATGCAATGAAGCATGATTTGGAAGCTAATCCTACTTATGATAACTATCCGTATTTTGACAATTGTGAAGCAATAAAAGAAGGGCATGTAGTTAAATTTATTGAGAGCCTTTTAGATTGGAACATAATGAGCTACTTCTTTTATCCTTATTTCTATGGGAACAGAAATCGCTGGGTGGACATATACAATACTTCAAGTATTGATCCTTTACATACAAGCTTTTTACAAGCAGGTTTTGCAAGAGTTGTTATTCCAGTTCGTTTAGGCTATGAGAATATAGCAATGCAGTTTGTTGAAACAGGATTGATAAACTATGATACAAATGCATGGCTGGCTACATCACCGGAAGCAATTGATGCTAGTATAGAACTTGAACAAAATGGTTTAGCACAAGCCCCTCCTGCTCCTGGTGACCCTGATTATGCAGATTGGGAGGCAAGCGATTTAAATCCTGATAACTGGCCTACATGGGAGGTGAGATTGCCAACAAATCTTGTAATATTACAAGACAGTTGTCCAGTAGCTAGTGACACCGCATTGCCTGTTAATCCTAATATTTAAATAAGTTTTGACGAGTTAATAGATACCAGATAATGGTATCTATTTAGCTTATCATGTATTAATAGTTTCGTATCAAAATTGAGAGTAATGAAGATAAAACAACGTCATATTCCAGTACGCATCTTTGCCATGATACTGGCTATGTTGATTATGAATAAACTATTTTCTTGCAATATCAAGGGACAACGAACCCGCAGCTTTGTACTTACACAGGATAGTACCTTTATAGGAGCATGGGGGGGCGAAATGATAAAATCGCATGGGTTATACATTCCTACAACATATAAGGCATTTCAAATAATGTTTATTTATTCTAAAAATAATAAAATTTATGTTTTGCATGAACCTCAATTTTTTGAACCACAAGATTCGACAAAAGAGTTGCAAAGTTTACTAAAGGCTTTTACGAACGAATATATGGGAGCGACATCCAAAAATTTTACAGATGAATTTATTTTGGAAAGCGAAACAGTAATTTCGCAAGAATTTACTGATGACTCATGGTATAAATATGAAATAAATAAAGATAATAGTTTGTCTTATTATTATTTTACCAAAACCCTTACTAAAGAAGGAAAAATAGAAGACTTCACTTTTAAGCCTTACTATTTTAAATCGATTCCTAACCCTGAAGATAAAAAGTAGCTAACATGGAATTAAAACCTCATGAATTTACAATGAACAGAGTAATAATTTTTATTTTATTATGTGGTATTACTATTTTTAGTGCATGCAACAGTAAAGGGCAACGCACACGTAGATTTGCACTTACACAAGATAGCACTTTTTTAGGTGCCTGGGGAGGTATGCTGCATGATGAACAAACAGAGTACTTCCCTAAATTGACTAAATCGTTTAATATGATATTTGTTTATTCAAAAGATAATAAAATATTTATAAGTAATCGACCAGAAGTTTTTGCGAATGATACCACAGAAGAAGCTGCTTTATTCTATTATCGAGAATTTCTATCACATGAAGGTGACATGCCAGCTTTTGACGACTCTTATTCAGTAGAGAGTGAATCGGTAATTTCAAAGTTTGATGACGAATATTCAAAATATGTTTACGAAATAGATAAGAATAATTGCCTTAAATTTTATACGTATACAAAAACACTCACTAAAGTTACAAAATTAGAATTCTTCACTTTAGAGCCCTATTATTTTAAAACCGTTAAAAACCCTGAAGATTAATGGAAGCTAAAGGTCATGAGTTTATAGAAAGTAATTTGAGTGCGTTTATGGCAGGTGCAATACACATTTTAGCTAAAGATAAACATTACAGCGGATGCCGGAACATATTACAAACGTTTTACAAAAAAAACTTTAAGGATGATATTGGTAGGGCTATGTATATGGGCAACTGGCTTACCGATAACTCTCAATTATTTGCGCCAGATTTCTTTTTCGATTTTAAATACAACCTGCCTGAAAACCTGCAAAAAGCTGAAAATACTATGCACATCTTGCAGGAAAAGCTAACCCAACTATTCAATGATCCCTTACTTGCATCCAAAAAGGATGAAATACTACCTATACGGGATATACTGAATAAAACATTAACAGGCACTATAACCAATATAAAAACAATAAGGAAAAATGCTACCCGAAACAAACCCAAACCACAAGAATTTAGTTATGCAAAAAAAGATGAGTGGTGGGAAGTAGCGCAGAGCATTATAAAGGTGCTTGGTTATCGCAAGTTCTGTATGGTTGATGAAAAACAACTTTCAGATGAAGTATTTATGTCAATAGTAAGTGCCTTTATTGATCAGAATACGGATGTACCAAGTGAATATCTTTTTAAATTAAATCAATACTACCCCAACGACCATCTTGACCGGAATTTTGATCCTTCACATTTAAAAGTAGAAAATGCTAAACAAAAATATGCTGATAGTTGGTTGAAGCAACAAAGTACACAAAATCTTCCAGAAGAAATAATGGAAAGGAAACGACAAGAGTATGAGGATAAGGGTTCACTTCGCAGAAACTGTTTTGATGAACGCAATGTGTCAGGAAGTGTGTACAAATATCTGAATGATTATGTAGAAATATTAGGCTTGAAACTCAACTATTTAAACAAAAACCTTATAATGCCTTATTTTGTAAAGAGTAGTAAGCTTCATTCAGATAAGGATTTTTTGGTTTTATGTGCACAATTAGGTCATAGCCTGCATGGTGTAGAAGATTTTTTTGCACATAGCAATTATATAGAATTAGTTGTGCAAAATCTAGACAAATTAAAGGCACAAATGAATTACCCAGACAAATATTTTTCAAAAAACGAATTTATAGATATATTGAATAATAGTAGTGAATATGAAAAAACAAGATTTACAAGGGCTAACAACAAAGCCGTTCGGGAATTTACTAAGTCTAATGCTAAGCAAAGCGAGGAGGTAATATTAACTACAGGTATTTTTGCAGAGGTAGACACATTTACTTCACTGTACCACCTCACCTTTGGCATATTGGAGGAGGAAATAAAAAAAATGGCGAATGATAATATAACGGATGACCCCGCAGTAGTTGTATTGCAATATATTATAAAAAGCCTAAATGATTATATTGAATTGGCAGAACAATGGCCTTCCTACTTGGATGAAAAATACAACATTGCAAAAGGGATAAAGAGAAAATTTAATGCAGATATACTTAGATTTATACTAAATCGTAATCCTGAATTTAAGAAAGAGAAAATCAAGATAGATGGTGAAGAGATGGATAAGTACTTAGACTTTATAGCCGACTTACTTAATAATTTAAGTAAAGCACTTACACCCTTGCTTATTGCTAAAGGTGGAATAGTTATGGTTCTCAAGTTTGTTCAAGTAATGCTTATGCTGTGTTTTTTACCTTTGATGATTTTGTTCTTTTTCCGTCAAATATTATTAAATAAGGTGGAGGCAGTTTTACTATCTCAAATTTTGCAAAATGGATTAGATAAACTTGCAAATTTTATGGAGAAAGATAAATTGAAACTTAATACAGTAAAAATGTATGGCACTCATAGTATAATTGCTAAAGATGAAAGTTATAGAAATGAAGTCATGAATATGCAAGCTAAACGTATGGCACTTTTTATGGATGAGTTTATTGTGTTGAGTATGCTACTGGGATGTAATCCTGAAAAAAAAGAGCAGACAAATATGGTAAGTCTTGTGCATAAATATCTGAAACATCCATGTCCTGATAATAGTAGAACAAAGCAAGAGTTGGAAGATGATATAGTATTGTATGGTACGTATAGAATTGTAAACGTAATTGATACTGCAACTAAGAAATTGGTTCATATTACCTTAAAATCCATTTATAATATAGGAATAATTAACCGCATAGGAGGTAAAAGTGAAAAAGATTACTATGATACTTTCTTGGAATTAAACGGTGAGTTTATTAAAGCTGAATATCTGAGTAAGGGGGATATGCGAATTGATGAAATGCCTGTCCTTCCAATTAAAGAATTTAACACAATAATACTCCCTTATCAAAAATCAGACGAAGTTATTCAGTTTCAAAATAATAGGTATATGGCGCAGAAACAACTAAAGGAAGTTGTTATTACTGCTCAAGCACCTATAAATCCAAATAAGATGTGGAAGATGCAGTTCTTTAATAAAGAAGATTATAATGATTTAACAAGTCGTAGTTTACTAAAGAATCTTGAATATTTTTGCTTCTATAAAAAACCTGAAGAACGAATTGATGATGTGTTTTTTGAGAAAGACAAGATTCTGTTTGGCTCGGATAATGATGCAGTTTCATTGATTGATAATACTCCTAAAATTGCTGTTAAGGAGGTCAAAGAAACTTTTAAACAAGAAATTGAATACAAAAAGGAATATGAGAAATTTGTCGAAGGATTTATAAAAATTCATTACAAGTAATAGTATATCTAAGATATATGAAGAAGCAAGCCAAATACATATTAATCATTGGAGGCTTGTTAGTGACATTCACTTACGTATTCGCAAAGCACTGCACAAAACCCACTGGCAAAATATATACCTACGCGCTTACACCCAGAGATACCCCTGAATACAAAAAGCGATTGGAAAAAAGGAGCGAACCCGGCATTATGGGTATATGGACAGATGAAGTATTTGATTCTACTAAATTAGTGAGTGGATTTGTTTATGTATTGCTAAAAAGAAACGATTCAGTATTTCTGAAAGATTATTATTACAATAGATTTCATATTACTGACTTGGCAGGAACGCTTGACTATTGGTATATAGAAAAGGACGGTAAGCGTAGTGCCTATTCTGATTTAATATTGAACGATGCCGAGCGCTTATATAGATATATTAACAATGATACGTTCTATAGGTATCGTGTAAGGTCATCAAAGGAAAGATGGCATAACCCTGAATTCTATCCCATAGATTCTGTTACTGAATGTTTCAGAGGAAATCTTGCGTTTAGAGAAATGGTAAAGAGAAAAGATAGCCTTACAATAGGCAGGTGGGATTGGGGCGATATGGCAATTGTAGCACGATTATTTAGAAAAGGGGAAAAATACTATATACAAAAATATACTAAAACAGCTCTGATTGGAACCGAGGAGGTAATGCTATATCCTCATGCGATGGGAGTACAAATAGAATGGAAAGACAAAAAGAAAAGTAAAAAAGAATATCATATACTAGATATAAAAAAGGATAGTACTTTACTCATTATGGATCCTGTAGGCGATTCTATCGTTTCAGTTTGCTATAATGTAGCACCTTGGGGTTATTATTGGAGTAGGATTGATTCATTTTTTATAATTGGGAAAGAGCCTCCTATAAATTATAAACATAAATATGGTGTATTAAATTCAGGCGAAGACTTGAAAATCAAATAGCACCAATTTCCGATCAATAATATACATCCATTGAATATTTTTCTTTTAAAGTTACTGCGTAAGCTCCTTACGCACCCACCTCAATATATTTGCCATTCAAAAGTCCGTTTAGCTCAAGAATAGAGTCCTTGTTTTACACAGGGAGATGCAGCTTCTCATTTAAGTATGGTATAAGACCATTGCAAGGTAATTTTGTCTGAAAGTGTTGCTATCATAGAGTTTGGCGTGATTTTTGATATATGTTATATATGCAAAAGACATCTTCTCCACCTAGTTTTTCCGACTACGCTATTGAACACAGGAAAATTAAGAACACTTTTTTTGAACAGGTCAACAAGATAATAAACT
>CANJRV010000109.1 GCA_947476825.1 Bacteroidota bacterium
GTGTTAAGCCTGCCGCTAGCGTTCATCCTGAGCCAGGATCAAACTCTCCATTGTAAATGAGTTTTTGATTCTGACTAATTTCTAAAGAAATTAGCGATATCTAATTTTAATTTTTGCTAAGATTTACCTGTTAAAAACTTTCGTTTTTTTCTGTTGTTTCCGTCTTTCAAAGATCTTTATTCGTGTTGTGTTTTCAGTTTGTTTTTACTTTTTATTTTCCAACTTTTTTTTAATTATTTTTAAAAAACTTTCGTTTGATTAAAGCTATTAATTTGGTTGCTTTTAAGAAGCGTAAACTGACCCATTAAGAACTATTTTTTCGTTGTTGGGAGTGCAAAGGTAACCACGAATTGCAGACTGCCAAATATATTCTTCTATTTATAATATTTTATTTTCAAATTCATTTTAAAATACCCATGATAGTAAAGGTAGTAAAGGCTTTCAGCCAAATGTAAATAATTTGCAATCAAGTTAATTTAAATTGCATTTTCTTTCCATCAATTCAACATATTGCTCAATTAATATTTATCTTGTCCCTAGTAGCTTAATTTGCACAGAAAAAACAGCTTTGATTTACAAATTTACACTGCCTAATTACAAATTTGTATCTCTTTTTGCTTGCTCTAAAAGTTGAATAGGCTTTTCTATTCTGTTCTATTATGGGCTACATAAACAAACCTCACTCCTATTTGAATTCTTCTACTATAATAAATTCCTTCTATTTATTCATCTAAAACTAAATACCAGCATAGGATTCATATTGATGGGATGTCCATAAAAATTGATTTCCCTTTCTCTTAAAACACAACATCGAACAAAATCAATTTGCTCTGTTATATACAGCTTACATTAAAAGAACATAAACAAGTTCAGTTATGATATACATAATGATTAACCGCAAATACATATAAAATCTATTTCTATTCCTCTTTATTTTAATTTTTATCGTTGTTAAATATTGAAGGAGTAATGCTCTATACCGCTGGCTCCCTATTCACTTATTTGAATTTAAAATTTCAATACACCTTTCCTTTCTATATCACTCATTTCGTAATGAGATTAAAGAATTGTATATAATAACAACAACAAAATATTTGCCCCTTAATCGAGTGACCTACTTCAACCATATTATCTAAATAATCGAAGACTATTCACGCGAATTATTTGCAGAAAGCTTATATCTGTAGTAGTAAAAAGTACAATTGGAACTTTTTACTTACAAATACCGTTATCTAACTTGACTATTGCGTTTTCTAAGAATTACCAATAACGTATCTGGATAATATTCAATCCCAAATAATTGCAAAAGGCTGCTTCAATATAATGATAGCTTATTTCACTGCACTATTCACATGAGGAATTTATCTATGTAATTCTAATAGGTTTTTACATACATCGAATGGGAGCATAGACAACCCATTTATTCAATCTCCACTATTTATCTTATAATTCTTGATATTCCCTCGCTTGTGTTCGAGGGAATATTGCGATATACCCTATAGAATTCTAACCAACCTCTACAATTAGAAATTTTAGATAATTTGTATTTTCCATATTAAAAACGATTGGATGATCTGCCGCTTGCGCTCTAAAACAAACTTGCCGTATTGGCCGCTTTGCATCCTTAGCAGCATCTTTTATCGTATCCAAAAACAATTCAGGAGAAACTAGATTTGTACAGGAGGAAGTCACTAAAAACCCTCCCTTCTTTATCAATTTCATCGCGCGCAGATTAATTTCTTTATACCCTGCAACGGCCTTTTCAACATGTGTTCTGGACTTTGTAAAAGATGGTGGATCCAACATGACGACATCCCATTTTTTTTCTTCCTTGCTCCACTGTTTTAGCGCATCAAATGCGTTTATGGATTGAAATTGGCAAATCTCAGAAAGTCCATTGAGTTCTGCATTTCTTACAGCAGTTTCTATCGCAAAATCAGAAATATCTAAGCCCAAAACAGATTTTGCACCATAATGCGCTGCGTGTATACCGAAAGTTCCTGTGTAACAAAAAGCTTCCAAAACATCCGCATCTTTTGCAATACGAGCTACTTCTCTTCTATTGTCTTGTTGATCTAAAAAATAACCAGTTTTCTGCCCTTTTTCTACATCAACAATGAATTGCAATCCATTCTCTTGTATAATTAATTCTGTGGGAAACGGATCGCTTAAAAACCCTTTATTCAACTCTATTCCTTCCAATTCTCTTACCGAAACATCATTCCGCTCATAAATTCCTTTTGGTGAAAATATTTTATTTAAAACATCAACAATCGTCGTCTTCCACATATCTATTCCCAGCGACATGGTTTGAATCACAAAATAATCATTAAACTTATCAATAATCAATGCCGGCAGACCATCCGCCTCTCCAAAAACTAATCTGCAATTTTCGATATAACCTAACTTCTGTCTGTAAGCCCAACACTGATTTATTTTACGATAAAAAAAATCAAATCCAATTTCTTCTTTCGGGTCCCTAGTTAATATTCTAGCAGCTATCTGGGATGTTGCATTATAATATGCTTTACCAATAAAGTTGCCTTGAGCGGTAGTCACATCAACCAATCCTCCTGGCTCAACACCTTTTTCTACACTGGCTATTTCATTGCTATACACCCAAGGATGCCCTTTTAATATTCTATCAGAAATTTTGTGCTTAAGATGGAGTTTTGCCATGTCGAATTATTTACATTTTAATTAATGCGTACAATGTTACAATAATTTTTCATGGCATCTAATTGAACTTATATTTTTCAAGCTGATTTGTGCACCATGATAAAGCATATAATGCTTCCATTAAAGTCAATTCATCGAATGCAGCTAACTATAATCCTGTATTCATTATTCAAAAAAAAATGCACCCGCAATAGGTGCATTTTTTTTTGTAAAACATCAATTTAGTTTACTTCAACTGTCTTTGTTTCAGTTGTTGGAATTTCTGATTTTGGAATCGTTACAAACAAAATTCCATTCTCAAATTTCGCAGTTACATCATTCGCATTTAAATGCTCATTTAAAGCGAATACTTTTTTAAATGAATGAATACCGAATTCCTTGCGAACATAATTTGTTTTGTTTTCTGTAGCTTCTTCTTGCTTTTCAAACGAAATAGTCAAATTGCTTTTTTCAATTGCAATTTTAATATCCGATTTCGTTAATCCAGGTGCCATCATTTCGATAACATACGCGTTCTCATTCTCCGCAATATTTATCGAAGGAGATTTTTGTATACCACAAGATGAATAATCATCTACTAAAAATTTGTCCATTAGATTAATAAATCCTGGAACGAAGGGGCTGCCTTTTACTTTAAAATGTGTCATTTTTTTTAATTTAATTGTTTAGGAATATAAACTACTAATCAAGTTGCATACCAAAGCAAATTACAAGCCATAATGTCAAAAATACAGTAATAAATGCGCCAATATGTCTACAATGGCTATTTTTACCAGACAAGTTAGCTTTTAGGCAATCTTATAAAAGCCTTAAAAAAACTTGCAATGCGTATATTAAACGGTAACAAAGCCTAAAATAAACTGAGTGCCCTTACCCAATTCGCTTTCTACCTTAATGGTGCCGCCATGCGCATCAACAATGTTCTTCACGTAAGTAAGCCCTAATCCAAAACCTTTTACATTGTGTAAATTACCCGTATGCGCACGATAAAATTTATCATAGATATGCGCCTGTGTTTCCTTGTCCATGCCTATTCCATTATCCCTAACTTTGATAAGGATATTTTTCCCTTCTGAAACGGTTTCTATAGTTATCACAGGAGACTCTTTGGAGTATTTAATTGCATTATCAATCAGGTTAAAAATGATATTTGTAAAATGCACTTCATCAGCTTGTATAATGGAATGTTGCGCATGCAATGAAATATTACAAAGTGCGCCTATTTCTTGCATTTGTAATTGATTATTTTCAGAAACCTTTTGAATTATCTGGTGAACATCAATATCTTTAAGCTGTAACTTAATTTCATTTTTCTCGAGTTGAGCAGCTTGTAATATCTTTTCAACCTGTTTATTCATTCTACTATTTTCTTCTTTAATTATACTAGTGTAGTATAATATATTTTCTTTGTTCGACAATACCTTTTCATTACTAAGCGCATCACTTGCCAATGAGATGGTTGCTATTGGTGTTTTAAATTCATGGGTCATATTACTGATAAAATCAGATTTAATCTCAGATAGTTTCTTTTGTGAAAGCATAGTTCTAATTGTAAGTACGAAAGCAGTGATTATGACGGAAGTGAATAGTAAGGAAAACAGCAACAAGGTAGCCAAATGCTTTTTGAAATAATTCTCAGGTTCAATCAAATAGATATGCAACATTTCTTTGTAAATAAAATTGTCGCCAGTTATAATAGTTTTGAAATCATTTTCCGAATTAATATTGGACAAATCATATCCTGCACTCATCATAATAGGCAAACGCATATCGCTAGTGATACAGAATTCGAATGGTAGTTTGATATCATTTTTTTGCAAAGCAGATTTAATAATCTCCTTCATCTGAAATACATTAATCACACTGGATGTTGGATAAAATGTACTCAGCGTTAATGCAGGACTTTGTATAATAAAGCCTCCTAAAATTTTTCTGCTTTTGCGAATATTAATGGTGTCTTTAATATTTTGTAGACTAACATAAATATCGGTATCATACTTCTCACGCCTAAGTTTCATGGCTCCTCTAATCCATTCTACTTGTAAATACGCTATACCGATAAGCGACAAGGCGACCAAACTGACTATGACTAAAAATACTTTTTTCAAGCTTCAAATGTAAGGTATAGATGTTTGAATTGTATACATCTACAACCTATCCAAGAGGAAATTTAAGAAGAATTTAAGGTTTGGACAACTTGTAAATTAATTCAAAACCTTTAAGAATAATTACCAGAACGCTGCTACCAATTTACGAAAGCTTTATTAAATATATCATCCGCCAATTGACTGGTAATATCATTAATTAAAGTGGTCTCAATAGATTGCAAATTTTTATTGGCATCAAAATCCGCAAAACGTGTGAAGGTTTGCTCAAAATTAGCTTTTTCATTCAAAGCATTTTTAAATTGAATAGTAACACCAATCGTCAATCTATTTTTTACACTCGTTTCAGAACCCGATATGGATGCAACCGTAACCTCATAATTGGTAATGGTGCCAGAAATATCATAATCCGTTTTATCTGAATTCAATTGCGAAAGCGAGGATTGCGATAAAATTCTTTGGCGCAACTTTTCGGTAAATGTTGCACTTAATGAAGGCACAATATTGCGAGAAGCATTGTCGATAAAATGCACATTAATGGTTTTCCCTTCAATAGCTGCACCAGTAAAACTATACACACCACACGACGTAAACGCAACAGCGATACACATTGCGATTAAATAGAGAACTGATTTAATCTTCAATATCATATTCTTTTATTTTTCGATAAAGCGTTCGTTCCGAAATACCCAGTTCTGATGCTGCATCGCGTCTTCTACTTCTATGCTTGCGTAATGCGCGCACTATATATTCCTTCTCCTTCTCCGCCAAGTTTAAAACCTCTTCCACATGCACAGCTTCTATTTTTTGACCTTCATTATTGTTCAGGATAAAAGGTTTATTATTACTGGAACTATGCATTTTAGTTTCATTCGTAAAAGGCACAATATGCTGTTCATTAGCTTGCATATTATCACTGTATTGCTGTGCAATAGATGGATTTTTCACGATTTCAAAAAACATTTTCTTCAAGTCGTTTACATCTTTTTTCATATCAAAAAAAAGCTGGTACAAAATATCACGCTCGTTAGAAAAATCGGATCCAGAACTAGTTCGCGAATGACTCGAAATCATTGGCATTTTTTCTTGATTATGTATTGGAAGAAAATAACGAAGCTCTTCAGCAGCCACATTTTTATGTGGCGCAAGAACCGAAATTTGTTCTGCAATATTTTTCAATTCCCGAATATTGCCAGGCCAAGTATAATTGATCAATATATCTCTTGCCTCCTCGTTTAATTGTATTGGCGTAGTTCTGTACTTCTCGGCGAAATCAATGGTAAACTTCCGAAACAATAAATAAATATCATCCTTTCTTTCACGAAGCGATGCCACCCGTATTGGCACTGTGCTAAGTCTATAATATAAGTCTTCACGAAAGCGACCTGCATTTACCAATTGCAGCAAATCCTTATTGGTAGCAGCTACTACGCGCACATCTGTTTTTTGCACTTTACTTGAACCCACACGAATGTACTCACCGGCCTCTAACACACGCAATAGACGAGCCTGTGTACCCAAAGGCATTTCACCTATTTCATCTAAAAATATAGTGCCTCCATTTACGGTTTCAAAATAACCTTTACGACTTTCAGTAGCACTTGTAAAGGAGCCCTTTTCGTGACCGAATAATTCACTATCAATTGTACCCTCTGGTATTGCACCACAGTTGATGGCTATAAACGCATTGTGTTTGCGTGCACTTTGCGCATGTATGATTTGCGAAAAAATTTCTTTACCCACACCACTTTCACCCTGTATAAGCACTGTCAAATCTGTATTGGCTACTTGTGAGGCAACCATGAGTGCATAATTTAAAGATGCATCATTGCCTATAATACCAAACCTATTTTTGAGTGAAAGTAATTCCTGTTCTGTAAGCATGAATAAAAATAATTAAGTGCCAAAGTTACTGAACTGTGTCCAATTTTGTCACACAAGTTTATTAAATAAGGTGAAATAAAAAAGACGAATGCAAAATACTGCATTCATCTTTCCATTTTTTTTATAAGTAACACTTAGCTGATAGAAAAAATGGCTCTAATAACATTAATAAATGCGAAAACTCTTTTATTTATCTGTTCTTAATTTCTCAATTTGTTCAACAGACAATCCTGTATCTTCAGCAATTTCAGCGTTATCTCTTCCTCTTTGAATTAATTTTCTAGCAATATTTTCTTGTTGTTTTCTTACTGCAAAAGTTAATCTTCCTCTATCATCTTGCTCTCTCATTAAAACATAATCATAAGCATCTAATTCAGCAGCTGTCCAATTATGTTTATCTGCATCTTCATATGCAATTTTCAAACCTTCATCTTTTACATTCTCTGGAATTACGTGCAGGTTTACTGCATTTTTTATAAAATAAACCCATTGATCAATGATACTTTCAAGTTCACTTTCCCTTTTGTTGAACTTTGGAAGTTCTATAAAATTAAATTCAATATCTTTTAAATAATTTTCATTCGTTTCTGTGTCAGTGATTTTGTGTCTATTTATATAACTAGGGTTTTTAGTTACCACAAAATCTAAAATTCCAATAAAATAAGTTGAATTCAAATTTTCGTATTGATCGCCTCTTTCAATTTGTGCTGCATAGCTTTTTGAAGCATAATAGAGAACTCGTTTATCAAAGCCATCTACTTCAGCGACTTGCATTTCAACTATGTAAGTTTTATCGTTTTGGTCTTTTGCTTTAACATCAACAATGGTCACCTTTCCGCCTTTCAAGTCGGGAAGTTGATAGGGTGTCAAAATATCTACGTTTACAATTTTATGGTTTTCTTGAAGCAATAAAACTGCGTTTAAAAAAGAAATCAATACTTCTTTTCTATTTTCATTTCCAAATATTTTTCGGAAAGCAACGTCATTTTTTACGTCTACAAATTTCATCCTGCAAGTTTACAATATTCTTTCTAATTTCTGCATTCAGTTTGTCTGTGCGGTTCGCAAAAATATCTTAAAGAGTCTATTTTATCTAAGGTTCGGGGGGCAACAGTATCAAAGAGCAGAACATCCCAATTTGCGGATGAAATTTTTATTTATTCATTTTACATTCTTGAGTAACCATTTTACCGCTTCATCTTCAAATACACGTCGAAGCGATATCATGGAGTCGGTCATAGAAAGAATTAATGCTTGGGTTTCTACCTCACTATTTTCACTTTTCAGAATAACTCTAGTACCTTTTTTGGGGTCTTGCATAACTTGATTTGCGTCAAATGAGATAATTAACTTTTCAAAGTCCATTGATTTTGTACTTTTATACGAATGCCAAGTTCCTTCCATATACCACATATCAGTTGAGTAGTTTTCAATTCGTCCAACCTTCTCAAAGTTCCAAAAAATATCTAAATTGTTTTCCATTATTCTTTAGTTCAGCAATTTCCGCTAACGGATAATTGTAAAAAAACTTCCCTTCGCATCACACAAATCTAATAAAGAATACCCAACAATTTCAGCCTTAAAATCGCGTGGGTAGTCTGCAACACAATTCAGGAATTTCAAGAGAGTAAAAACGCTTTAAGAGGCTTGGTTCGGAGAACCAATTTTATCTATGCTTCGGGATGCCGCAAAGCCGAACATCCCGAAGAGCTGATGTCATTTTTTTGTGGTAAGGCGAAGGTGATTTTTTAATTGTTATTAATAGTTTTCTTTCTGTATACTTTTTGATTTTCGTAATGACTCACCTTGCAATTCCATCCGATGTGCATCATGTATAATTCTGTCCAAGATAGCATCAGCAATAGTTTGTTCACCAATGATTTCATACCATTTATTGACGGGTACTTGTGATATAATAATGAGGGATGATTTTCCATGCCGGTCTTCAATTATTTCCATCAGTGCAGCCCTGCTTTGTGCATCCATGGGTTGTATACCAAAATCATCCAAGATTAACAGATGTTGCCTTTCTAGCTTCGCTAATTCTTTAAGGTATGAACCATCTGCTTTAGCTAATTTTAGTTTTGTGAACATCTTTGTTGTTGGTGATAACACCAACAACGGCCCCAAAAAGTGCGAGACGGATCACCACTCGATGTGCCAATGATGCAGTTTGGTTGGAGTAAAGCAGAAGGTAGACATGTTTACCTGGGTGAAAAAAGTAAAGAGGATTCTGAATTGCGCAAAACAAATCAGCTGAAAGATGCCGCCGCTGATATTTTCAAGAATAAAATATCCATTACCAATCAAAACCTAATCAAGGAGATTATGGAGATCATGGACGTTAAGGAAAGAACAGCAAGAGCCTATATAAAATTCATGCGGGAGCATGGCATTATTGAGAAAAACACCACAAATACGTCGGAATATCAATTGATGAATATTCCTTTCCAATAAAATTCCAATATTCTACCGGTTTATCCCCCCATTTCCGGTAAAAGTCCTGCGGTTTTCCGTGGGACTTTCTTTTTTACCATGGCATTACTTGATATTTCTTTGTTTGACCTCAAATGACAGAATATTTTTATTTATAGTTAAGGACTAACCATAATATTTCCCTACTTTTGACCAAATAAGTACAAGTAAATATTATACAAGATGCTTGGAGTAAAATTGAA
>CANJRV010000110.1 GCA_947476825.1 Bacteroidota bacterium
CAAGATATAATAAATGATAAAATAGAAATATTAATTTTCTAAGCGGTTTGCAAAACCGCCGATACGAGTACGACATTGCAAATGTCGAACAGAATTGCTACTTTAATTTTGAACATCTTGAATAGATGGATGATAAAATAGAAATATTAATTTTCTAAGCGGTTTGCAAAACCGCCGATACGAGTACGACATTGCAAATGTCGAACAGAATTGCTACTTTAATTTTGAACATCTTGAATAGATGATTCCGTTCATATCCTTTTACTTCATCTCTCATTGGCATTAAAACTAAGCATTCTAGGTTCATATGTCTATATTTTAGTTATGTTCTTAAGTGTCTTCTCTTCGGAAGAAATATTCATTTGGCTTTCAGAAAACTTAATCCTTCTATCTTAAAAAATCAATGCTAAATTTTAATTGTTGTGAGGAACTGATTTGCGTCAAGGTTTGTAGAGCCTTTTTTATCTATAGGTCGACATGCCGCGGCAGAACATGTAGTACAGCAGAGGGAAAGTCGTATTGTAGCATTAATTTTTTTTCAAAAAATACGCTACAATTTAGCTCACACAACTAATTCAGTTTGGGCAAAAAAATAAGCTAAGCCCATTTTTCTAATATTGCACCTTTCGTAAATAAGCTATCAATCTTTTTTTCTATAGCGGCATTCTTTTCCAGTGCTGGCGCATGATGTGGCTTAATGCGTGCATCAATAATCAATGAACTTCTACAACCCCAATGTTTATTTTCCGTAAAACAATCAATGCCATACATATCATGTGATGGATTACATCTTGTAAAAGTTACCCAAAGAAAATTGCCTACATTTTGTCCAACAAAATCTGCATCATCACATAAAATAAGAAGCGGTATTTCCTCTAAAGATTTGGATTCGGTTTTTAATTTTTCGTTCAATAGATTCATTTCTATTTGCGCATCCGAGTAATTTGTAAACGCACTAGTTTGCATTGCCACAACGCCGGGCATAATCATTTTCGTTTTCCATGCTTGCAAACAAGTAGGTACTTCATTTTTTAATTTTCGAACTACATCGCCATAAGCAGCAAACACCACTTTACTACCACTATTCAAACCTTCACCCGAATAATCTAATGTGTCAATCGTCGTCTTTGTAAAAAAATGAATATCTCTTGTCCAGTCTATTCTTTGCAAAATGAATTGCAAATAGTTTTCAATATGATGCGTGCTCAGTTGCTTGGTATCGTCAGCAGTAATAAATAAAAATTTTGCCAAACTCAATTGTCCAGTTCCCAAAATATGATTTGCAATAGTTAGTAATTCTGCTGGTTGTTTATTTTGCAAATAAGGGGTATACCTTTCACTGCCAATCGCTAATAATAAAGGATGTACACCCGCAGCATCTACCGCATGTATTTCTTGCAATCCTGGGATTTCATATTGAATGGCTCTACCTGTTAAGGCATGAATCAATTGCCCAAAACTAGTGTCTTCTTGCGGAGGTCTACCAACAACCGTAAATGACCAAATTGCATTTTTACGCGCATACACTTTATGCACTTTCAGTACAGGAAATGGATGTTGTAAACTATAATAGCCTAAGTGATCACCGAATGGTCCTTCAGGTTTTGTTTCGTTCATTTGCACTTCACCTGTGATGACAAAATCTGCATCCGTACTAATACAAAATCCATCTTGGTAAGTGTATCTAAAACGACGGTTGCCCAGTACGCCAGCAAATGACATCTCACTCATTCCTTCTGGAAGTGGCATTACTGCTGCAACGGCGTGTGCTGGAGGACCACCAACAAAGCAACTTACTTTTAATGGAATTCCTTTTTGATTTGCTTTTGTTTGATGAATTCCAATGCCTCTATGCAATTGATAATGCAATCCAATTTCTTGATTTAATGTATAATCATTTCCTGTCAATTGAATACGATACATGCCAAGGTTCGCATGTTGTATTCCTGGCTTATCTATATCTTCTGTATACACTTGTGGTAGGGTTACAAATGCGCCGCCATCTTTTTCCCAATGATGAATTAAAGGCAAATCTGCAATCCGGATTTCTTCATACATCACAGGTTTGACGAATGGATTTTTCAAAGGCAAGGCTTGTAATGCAGCAAGACCAGCTTTGAAATTTTTAATCGGATGTTGTATTGCTTTGATTGGATTGTTCTTTATTTCAATCAAATCTTGCACTTGTTGTATGCTATTTCTAAAAA
Source organism: Bacteroidota bacterium (assembly GCA_947476825.1). Taxonomy (GTDB): domain Bacteria; phylum Bacteroidota; class Bacteroidia; order Chitinophagales; family Chitinophagaceae; genus OLB11. The sequence continues at coordinate 2,208 of CANJRV010000110.1, forward strand.
TAAATTTACTGCGTTCTAAGGTGCCAAAAATATTAGATGCGCACCTGTATTTCGTACCTTTTACATTTTCAAACAATAAAGCGGGACCGCCCTTTTCGTGTACGCGTAAATGGATGGCTGCCATCTCCAAGTAAGGATCTACTTCCGTTTGAATACGTACGAGTTCGCCATGTTTTTCTAAATCTAAAAGACAATTTTCTAAGGAATGATAAGACATGATGTTATAATGTTTGCAAGGTAATGCAAAGAGAATATAAATAAATGGAGTTGGTCAATTTGCGTATCAAATTGTTGATGCGATTGATGAATTAGTAAATGGCCTTGGATAGTTTGGCGTAAAAAAATGGAGTGGTCGGGGAACAAATCGTCCCTGTTTGAGACAGCCAGCCGCAGGCAGCTGTTGAGTTTGGACGATATGCGTCGAACACGAACATTTTTTAGCTAAACTATCCACAGCCTTGATTTTTTGGTTTTTTTGTATCAAGACAAAAGAACAAAAGATTGTTAGAAGAGAAATTTGGAACATGCATATTCTCAGAATTAAAAATGGCTAATCAGTTTCCCAATTAGCCATTTTATTTTAACCTGATAAGGGTTTTATATTTTATTGATTTCGCCAATTAATCGAAATCCAAATCCATGATGTGTTTTGATTTCTACAGAATCGTCTTCTTTAAAATGTTTGCGTAGTTTGGCAATATAAACATCCATACTTCGGCCATTAAAATAACTGTCACTTCCCCAAACTTTTTTCAACAAGGTTTCTCTATTCACCAATACATTTTTATTCTCTGCCAATACTTTTAATAAGGCACAAGCTTTAGGTTGCAAATCTATTTTTTCATCCCCTTTCAATAATTCTCCATGATGTGTATCAAAAATATAATTTCCAATGCGGTATTTTCCAGAGCCGTTTTGTCTGTCTATTAATTCAGTATTTCTTTTGATGATGGCTTTAATTTTAGATAATAAAATTTCACTATCAAATGGTTTTAAAATATAATCATCAGCACCTAATTGGTAACCAATTAATATATCTTCTTTCATATTTTTCGCGGTTAGAAAAAATAAAGGAACATCTATATCTACATTTCGAATTTCTTCTGCAAGTTGGAACCCATCCATGTTTGGCATCATGACATCTAATAAGCAGAGGTCATATTTTTCTTTGATGAATGCTGCTAAACCCAATTTGCCATCACGAGCTAGTTCCACGATAAAATCATTCATCTCCAAATACTTTTTCAGCACATTACCAAAATTGGTATCATCCTCCACCAATAGAATTTTATACTTACGTTCGGGTGTTGAAATTGTTTCCACTTCCAAAGTTTCCACGTCGTGCATTTCTTCCTTCATGTTTTTCATATAGTTATATTTTTTTTCAAAAGTAATACAAGGCATTAGGAGGCTCTTATATTGTGCGATAAAATTATGTTAAAAAACGCAATGATTTATCAAAGGAAAAAGGAATAGTTCACAATTCTAAATTAATTTCACAGCGGATGAAACTACTTTTTGCATGGCGTTATTTTCGCAGTAAAAAATCGACTAATGCGGTAAACATAATATCTTGGGTCAGTGTGTTTGCAATGGCTGTAGGCACTGCCGCATTGATTACTGTGCTTTCGGTGTTTAATGGATTTGAATATTTTATCAAGGATTTATATTCTAATTTTTATCCAGAAATAAAAATAACGGCGGTCCAAAAATCTACTTTTTCTATTTCTGATTCTACATGTCTGTCCTTAAGATCTATTGCAGGAATAAAATTTGTCAGTAAAACATTGGAAGAAAAGATACTTTTTTCTTTCGAAGACAACCAAGCAATTGCCACATTAAAAGGGATAGATACAAGTTATAATTTGGTAACTGGTATTGCAAAAAATGTTCGTTATGGACGCTTTAATTTAGCGGATTCTGGCAAGTTGCCGAATATAGTTTTAGGTGTTGGTATCTCTAATAGATTGGGCGCTTCAGAGGAATCTCATGAACCAATAACTTGCTATTCTTTTAAACGAGAATCGTCTATGCAAGCATTAGATCCTACGCAAATGTATAATACCAATTTATTTACGATTGAAGGCGTTTATGTATTGCAAGATGACATTGATAATCAATACGCTTTTGCTTCATTAAAAGCTGTGCAAGAATTGGCGGAAAAGGAAAATCAAATTTCTTCTATAGAAATAAAATTAAAATCGAATGAGCAAGTGAATGAGGTTATGCTGGAGATTCAAAAACTTTTTCCTGCAGCAGATTTTCGTGTTGAATCCAGATGGATGCAAAATAAAACATTGTACTTTATTTTGAAGAGTGAGCGTTGGGCAGTTTATGCTATTTTGACTTTAATGTTATTGATAGCATCCTTCAATATTATTGGTTCTCTTTCGATGTTGGTGATGGAAAAAGAAAAGGATATTCGAATACTTAAATCGATGGGTATGGAGAATAAAGACATTCAACAAATATTTTTAAGTACTGGTGTCTTTTTATCTTTGATAGGTGCAAGTATTGGTTGTGCTCTTGCTACTATTCTTTTAGGTCTACAACAACAATTTGGATTTATAAAATTGGGTAATGCGGATGCTTTTTTGATTAATGCTTATCCAGTGAAAATGATTCCGACAGATTATGTTTTGGTACTAGTGACCGTTGTGTTTATAGCCGCTTTAGCATCTTGGATACCAGCTCGAAAAGCGAGTAAAGTAAAAATGGGAGCAGCCTAGAATGCTTTTGCAATAATGGTTTGAAAAAGTGGGAAATTGAAGAATTATAGAAAAATTTATTCAGAGAAGTTTTATTGACTCTGCAATTTATTTTTTTTCAAATTCTGCTTTCGCATTTGCTAAAGATCCGAATGCTAAAAAAGCTAATTCGCTAGCCGATAAAAATGGTAAAGTTTGTTTCGCTTTTGCCATGACGAATTCAAAAAAAACAGAATGATTTTGGTATTCGTCGATATGAATGATATCTATACTGGTTTCAAAATGATCTGATTCTTCTAGTTCTATCACTTCATTTTTGTATAAATGATTTGCAATATCTATGGCTTGTAAAACACTAGGTGCATCAATACCAACCTTACGAATATACTTCTCAATAATTTGCAAATCAAATGTTTTCATGCACTTACATAAAAAAACAAATATACGTTCTTTTATGTTGTTCAAACAATAGTCAGCATGAAAAAATGATTATTAATGAAGATAAAAATGAGGGATTCTTTTAATGTATAATTATATGCACAAAAAAATGATGGACACCATTACAGTGCCCACCATCTATTTACCAATAACCCTGTTTTTTAAAAATTGACAGAAGATATTCTATTCCCCCAACCCATTAAGGGTAAATTAGGAATACCGCCTACAACTGCGAAAAACACACCTGCTATAGGATTGAAATTATTGGCATCAAAGAAATGTAAATTCATTGGAGCACCTGTTCCTCTTACGGAATTAGATAAATTATTGATACCACCAACTAATACCGGTGTTGGCCCCATAACAGGATAGCCTGGTGCTGGTAAATAATTAATAAGGCTGTATAAATTAATTGGAAATGCTCTAGTTTTAAAATCGTCCAAATAGGTTGTGAAAGCTACACTAGGAACGCCATTTGTCGCAACGTATTCATCTTCATGAATAGAAACTGCATAAGCTCTTACTATTTTTGCTTGTCTGATTTTTGCTTGCATTTCTGTAAATGTTGGTACGGAATTGATGAAGCTTTCTGCCATATCGTTATTGTCGAAATAATAATAATCCATAACACCATCTAATTGGTCAGTTAGCAAAACAGATGTTTGTGGTAAACCAAAATTTGTAATATCGTGTTGATGATATACTTGTATACCATTGCAATAATAATGTGCATTTGTTGGAAGGACATCAGAAGATGTTTCTTTAGTAGGAATAGTAATTGGTGCTTTTTGACAAGCGGTGAATGTGATGGCAATGAGTGCGATTGCGAAGATTAAAGTTTTCATGATTTTAAGTTTTTGTTTTGTTTGTAAATGATGTTTGTGAATTTTTTTTTGCTTTTTGTTGTTGTATAGGAAGGATAAATAAATCAGCTTAGGGAGGATATTTATTGAAGCACTTGATGTTTGTTTTGCATTTCATTTTGTTTCTTTTTCTGATACAAATGTAGAACCGCAAATCACCCTGTACAATCCCGTAAAAGGGTGTACTCTGCAAAATACCCAATTACGGGAGGTAAATAATTTTGGTGTGAGATATAGTAAACACAGTGTTTTTAGCATATCGTGTTCTTCGTGAATACGCATTTTTACCACAGAGTTGCGCTGAGTTTTACCACAGAGTTGCGCTGAGTTTTATCACAGAGTTGCACTGAGTTTTTCACAGAGTTGCACTGAGTTTTTCACAGAGTTGCATGGAGTTTTACCAAAGAGTTGCATGGAGGAGTTCGTCTTTGTGTAACTCTGTGGTTACTTGACTTTCAGCTTTTCCTATTCGCAAGGGAAAAATAACACTATCGTATTCCCATTTTCTTTCGACGTTTTTATTTCCATAATTACACCTAACTCATCGGCTAATCGTTTTACGATACTTAAACTTAATGCAGTACTTTGTTCACCTGCCGAAGGTCGATGATTTATACTCCCATACTTAGAAAAAATCATTTGCAAATGTTCTTCTGCAATTTCTAATCCTGCATCCTTTAGAATCAGAATTACTTTATTTTTTTCTTGTTTAACGTTTACAAAAACTTGCTTACCCACCATTGAATATTTAAAGGTATTGGATAATAAGTTCTCGATGATTCGAATAAAGTAGGTTTTGTTGGTAGAGATAAAAATAGGATCAACAGAAAATAAACTTCTAATTTGTGTGTTTTTCTCCGTCGATTTATTCGTGTATTCAGCAATCAATTTTTGTAATTCGCCAATAATATTTATTCTTTCAAATGTAAGTGCTTGACCATCCTTTGCATACAATTTTTCTACATCTAATATTTGCTTAATCATTGTCTCTCCACTTTCTATTCCTTGTTCAATTCGCTGTATTGCTTTTAACTGATCTTCATCAAGTCCTTCTGTATTTGTGGCAAGTACTGAATTCCATAATTTAATATTGGCAAATGGATTACTTAAATCATGACTTACTATACTAATTAATGCATTTTTTTCGTCATTGAGTTCTTCCAACATGGCATGCTGCGTCATAATTTCTTGATTCAATTGTTGCAGCATTTTATTTTTCTTGTTTCGTTGGAATAAAAAATAAATTAAAATAGACAAGATGAGGACTAAACAACTGAAAGCGAAAATCCAATAGCGTTGAATTAATTTCTGTTGATTCAACGCGGATACCAATAACTTATTATCCATCTCTCTTTTGTTGGCACTGTACTTCTCCATCATTTTAGTAGTGGTATTGATGGCCTCATAATTCATTAAGGAATCTTGAAATATATTTTGCTCGCGCAAGTGTATAAAGGCATGTTTATAATCTTCCAATTCTTCGTAATACGCAGTCCAAATATTTTTTAATGCCAGTAGATTGCTACTCGTCGGAAACGTTTGATTGATTTGGGTTGCAGTATCGATGTAAGCTTTAAACATTCGATAATTTTTCAATCGAATATAGGCTGAGGCAATATTTGCATAGTCGCTAAATAATTGTTTCCTATTTATGCCATTAGCAATTTTTATTTCCAAATTGGCAGTAAAATAGGGCAAAGCTTTTTCGGGCATTCCCTTTTCGACATACAAGGAACCGATATTCGTATTCACATTCATGATGCCGTTCACGCTTTTTAATTCTTGTTTGATGGCTAAACTTTTAGCATAATACGCAATGGCAGAATCATACATTTTTTGCTTTCTAAATAGGATTCCCAAATTATTATAACAAGAAGAAATACGGGTTCTGTTTTTGATAAGTTGTGATATGCTTAATGCTTTCTGAAAATAATCTCTGGCTATGGAGTAAGCTTTATTTTTGATATAGAGTCCGCCCAAGTCAACATATACTGCCGACAATGCATCCTGATTATTGCGTTGTTCGGCTATTTGAATAGATTTTAAAAAATAATAAGTTGCGCTATCCGTGGCCAAATGAATATCCTGATAAATGCCCAAAATTCGATAATGGTAAATGGGGTAATTATCTTCATCAAAATAATTTTTGGTCAGTATACCATCAAAATATAACATACTGTCTTCATCCATATCGGCATACGAAATCGCCACATGATAAATAGAATCCATGACTACAGTATCTTGTGAAAGTCCCTTGAATGCTATACTACAGCATAAGCACAAGATAATGAAAAATAGGACTAAAGTTTTTTTTCTCATCCAATCATTTTATAGGACTATAATTTATTATTCAGTTTGTTAGTACAAACAACAGCGTATTTTATTTTTATGTTCATGGCAAAAAAATAGAACAGGACCTATTGCTTACAAATAACAAAAATAGAGTCTAGTTTGATTAATTGTCACTCTGCGAGGTAAAATACCCTTTTAGGGTATTGCATAATTTATTTCTCAAAAAAAACGACCACTTGGTAATTTCCAAGTGGTCGTTTCTTAAATAGAAATAAGTCTTACTTCGCAATCGTAAATTTCATCACCGATTGTTTAGAACCCATTTCTAATTTGATAAAATAAATGCCATTAGATAATGTGTTTGTAGGCATAGCAATTTGCTGATTGGATACCGTACAATTTTCATTTGCTGACACCAATGTTTCACCTACCATGTTCAGAATTGAATAATGTACCATACCCAATTCAGATGGCATGATATACAATATATCTTTTGCCGGATTAGGGAATATGGAAGCATTCAAGGTTTGTACGCTAGATGTACTTGCAGGTGCAGATAAATCAAATATTTCAATATCATCAATCGCAGCTTCTACCCAAGTACCAGTAACACCAGTAGATACAGAATCTGTAGCTACAAACATGAATCGAACTTTGGTTCCAACTGATTTGTTAGGAATAAATAAATTTCTTCTCCAACTTACATCAGCTGCATACGTTTTTTCTAACTGAAACCAAGTGGTGCCATTGTTGTAAGAACCATACGCTTTCCATGTGTCTTTGCCAGGATTATTCGAACTTTGTCTATTACTAAACCATCTCCAATA
>CANJRV010000111.1 GCA_947476825.1 Bacteroidota bacterium
CATTTGGATCATATTTTTGGCAATGCAGCAGTATTAAAAAAATATACGATTCCATTCGCATTTCATCTCCTCGACAGACCAGTATTTGATTCTGCAGCGGCTGTATCCGCCATGTATCATGTTCCCATGCAAACGTCTCCCGAACCGAGTTATTATTTGGAGAACACTGGAAAAATAAAATTAGGTGCCGATGAGCTGTCAATATTATTCACGCCAGGACATTCACCAGGCAGCGTTAGTTTTTATCATGAAGCACAAAAAATACTCATCAGTGGAGATGTTCTTTTTCAAATGAGCATTGGAAGAACAGATTTACCAGGTGGTGATTTTGACACATTGGCAAATAGTATTCATACCCAATTATTTTCTTTACCCGACGACACAAAAGTTTATTCAGGTCACGGACCTATGACTACCATTGGGTTTGAGAAAATGAATAATCCGTTTGTGGGAAGTAGAAAGTAGTAAGTCGAAAGTAAAAAGTAAAAAGTAGTTAGTAATTAGTAGTTAGTATTGAGACATGGACTTAATCGTAAGCAGTAGCCCTAGCCCTGAAAGGGCGACATATGAATAGCGAGGTGGCATAGCCCCTCGTGAAATAAAAAGTCCCCAGCCCTGAAAGGGCGTAACATGAATAGCGAGGTGGCAACGCCCCTCGTGTAATGACAAGTCCAATTTAAAAATTCGGGGATTTTAAAATTTGAAAATGGCGTCCAATGTTTGGAATTTGGGATTTTATTTTTGGAATTTGCCTTTGGAATTTGGAATTTACCCTCTCGAATTTACGCCCTCCAGCATAGGCACAAAAATAAATTCACCGAATGATTCTGTTTGTAATTCCCCATTCGGCAACTTCGTAATTCGTGTCATAATTTGTTTGTCTTCTTCGCCCAATGGCAATACAATAATGCCATTTGGTTTCAATTGCTCAAGCAGCTTTTCTGGAACTAAGGATACGCCAGCAGTGATTAATATTTTATCAAAAGGAGCAAAGGTCGGTAAGCCTTTAAAACCATCACCATAGAAAAATTTTAGCATCGGATATTTACCTTTAAATGGATACCCAAGTAAATTCTTATCGTACAATCCTTTCTGTCGCTCTATCGTATAAATTTGCGCCCCAAGTTCGGCAAGTACAGTTGCTTGATAGGCGCTACCAGTGCCTATTTCAAGCACCTTATCCATTTTTTTTATCTGCATCAATTGAGACTGAAATGCAACCGTATAGGGCTGTGAAATAGTTTGATCATTCCCAATTGGAAATGCCTTATCTTCATAGGCATGTTCATTTAAAGCAGAGTTAAAATGTTCATCTAAAGCGGAGTTAAAAAAATAATGCCTTGGAACAATATTCATGGCTTGTAAAACAGATTTGTCCGCTATTCCTTTTTGCTCTAATTCAGCAATTAATTTTGCCCTTGCTCCTTTATGTTTGTAGGTATCTTCTTGTCTTCTCAGCATGTATTCTTCTTATTTTTTCACTCTATAAAAACTAATCATTTTTGTATTCGAACTCATGGTATTCCGAACGAGTAAAGTATCCATCCCTTTAAATTCATATTTTAAATAATAGCTTCTTTGTTCCTCATCGGTATACATATTCAATTCTTTCTCTTTCGTATCTATGGTGTATTTAAAATTATTCACCATCGTAATAAACTCCTTCCCAGCTGAATAAGTTTGGTCCTTCTTAAACTCAAACCAATCTTGATCGCATTGCCATTTACCAATTATTTTTTCGCTATCTGATGTAGTACAAGAATAAAGCAGACAACAAAAGCAGAGTGTCAGTATACCAAATATTATTTTTCTAAAATTACCCATGTAAAATCTATTAGTATTTTTGAATGACTTGTATTTGGGCGGCAGACACGCTTTCCGTTCCAATCTTTTTGCTTGCTTCGCCGCAAAAAGGATTTCCACTACAATCGTTGCCGCAATACATCCACAAATAGAAATTATTTTTCTTTTTCAAATTTAGTTTCAACATCTAAAATATTCATTTCCCATTTATCACTCCGCTTCTATGCAGGAAGTATTCTTCCATTTTAAACACGAATCTAGCAAAATTATTCTGCCATCATCTCTTTAATCACTGCTGCAATATCCTCAGCATTCGGTTTTGAAAAATAATCCCCATCACTGCCGTATGCTGGTCTATGTGCTTGTGCCGCAATGGTTCGTGGCGCCACATCTAAATATTTATACCCACCTTGCAATTCCATCACTTGCTGAAACATATAAGCACTGGCACCTCCAGGTACATCTTCATCGATGAAAATTATCCGATTGGTCTTTTTCAATGACTCCACAATATGATGATGAATATCGAAAGGCAACAGCGTTTGTACATCTACCAATTCGCAGCTAATGCCAGCTGGCTCTAAGTATTCGCGCATTGCATCTTGAATAATGCGCAAAGTAGATCCGTAAGAAACAACAGTAATATCCTCTCCGTTTTGTACAATATCTGGCACACCAAGTGGCACCGTTATTTCCATTAAATTCGTTGGTACTTTTTCTTTTAATCGATAGCCATTCAAACATTCAACAACAATGGCTGGCTCATCCGATTGTAGCAAAGTATTATACATGCCTACTGCTTGCACCATATTGCGTGGCACACAAATATGTATGCCTCGAAGTGCATTTACCATCATACCCATAGGCGAACCACTATGCCATACACCTTCTAGTCTGTGTCCGCGAGTACGAACAATCAATGGACATTTTTGTCCTCCTTTGGTTCTGTATTGCAACGTTGCTACATCATCACTCAAAGGTTGCAAACCATATAATAAATAATCTAAATATTGAATTTCTGCTATGGGTCTCAAACCACGCATCGCCATGCCTATGCCTTGTCCCATGATAGTAGCCTCACGAATACCCGCATCAAATACACGCCATTTGCCATGCTTCTCTTGCAAGCCTGCAAAACCTTGATTCACATCTCCTATATGTCCTACGTCTTCACCAAAAGCAAATACTTTTGGATTAGTTGCCAATGTATGATCAAAAAATTGATTCAATATTTCAAAGCCATTCAATGCATTGTCATCTTGATAAATCGGTTTTACTTCTTTGACATTTGCAATTTGATTCGCCGATTTAGAATACAATACAGAACTATATTTGTCAAAAGCATCTGCTTTTAATTCGGCATAATATTGTTTTAATGGCAGTGCATTCGCTGAAGTCCCAACTAGATTCAACACCTTGACAATTGTCTTCATCACATCTCTGCGCAAGGGTTCGCGCGCTGTTGATAATTCTTTAATGGCTGATGCAATGACCTCTGCATGAGCATTCCCTTCTGCAATCAGTTCATTACAAAGCGAAGCAGTTTGTTTAATTTGTTCTTGTATAGGTGCAACAAAATCATCCCATGCCGTCTTTTTCGAAGACAATACAAAACCTTTTGCTTCTTCTTCTATGGCTAGCAATTCGGCTTCTTCTGCAAAGCTATTTTCAATAATGAATTCACGCATTTTTTTAATGCAATCCATTTCTTTTTCAAATGCTAAACGCTCTTTGCTTTTATATCTTTCATGCGAACCAGAGGTAGAATGACCTTGTGGTTGTGTAATTTCTTGTACATGAAAAATCGCTGGAATATGCGTTTCTCTTACCTTCTCTATACCTAATTTAAAAGTTTCGCAAAGGGCGGCATAGTCCCAGCCTTTCACTTTATAAATCTCTACCCCGCCCAATCGTTCATCATATTTAAATCCGCTCAATGCTTCGGAAATGGAGTTTTTTGTTGTTTGAAATTTACGCGGAACAGAAATCCCATATCCATCATCCCAACAAAAAATCGCCATAGGCACTTTCAACACACCTGCGGCATTGATGGTTTCCCAAAACAATCCTTCGCTGGTGGAAGCGTCACCGATGGTCGTAAAACAAACTTCATTACCATTATTGGAAAATTGTTTAGCGTCTTTCAAACCTTCCTGGTTTCTATATAATTTAGAAGCAAACGCCAAACCCAAGCCACGCACCATTTGTCCAGCAGTTGGCGAAATATCCGAGCTGCAATTCTTGGTTTTCATGAGATTGGTAAATTGCCCTTCTTCATCTAAAAAACGAGTACCATAATGTCCATTCATTTGTCGACCAGCACTACTCGGTTCTTTCTCCACATCCGGATTCGCATATAATTGGGCAAAGAAATTCTGCACTGTACTCATGCCGCTGGCAAACATAAAAGTTTGATCACGATAATAACCTGATCTAAAATCGCCCTCTTGAAATACTTTAGCCATCGCAATTTGCGCTACTTCTTTGCCATCACCAAATATGCCAAACTTGGCTTTCCCAGTTAGTACTTCTTTACGACCCAACAAACTGGCTTCCCTGCTTTCTACCGCAATTCGATAATCCTGCAATACACTTGCTTTAAAATCTAGGAAGGATATCTTTTCCTTTTCAATACTCTTGGTTTTTGTACTCATGACCATTTTCGTTTACAAGTCACAAAAATAATAATCTATCGCGCACTTCAAGAATTATTTATCCAGCGAATTTTATTCGTCTTTTTATCCTTGTTTTATTGCTTTGTGAGGCATTCTTTCGTTATTAAAACAACATATAAAAATTGCCCAACACCTATTTTCTAAAAAAAAACAAGGAAAAGTATAATTTATCCTTGAGATGTATTTATTTAGATTCATGGCTTTACTTTCTCATTTGGCGAATACTTTAATTCCTTCCGAAATCATCAAACTAGGCAACGAAATTAATGAACGCATCAAACACGGCAACAAGATTTACAACTTCACCATAGGTGATTTTGACCCAAGTATTTTCCCTATTCCGCAGCTTTTAGAAGACGAAATTGTACAAGCCTATCGAAATAAAAGAACGAATTATCCCCCCGCCAATGGCATTTCAGAATTGCGACATGCGGTGGCACAATTTATCAAAAACAAACAAGGGCTCGATTACGATCCCAATGCATTTTTAATTTCTGGAGGAGGCCGTCCTTTGATATACGCGGCTTACAGAGCAATATGTGATAAAGGCGAAAAAGTAATTTACCCAGTTCCTTCTTGGAATAATAATCATTATACGCATTTTGTAGAAGGCAATCATGTGAGTGTAGAAACAAGTGCAGAGAATAATTTTTTACCTACTGCAGAAGAACTCATTCCGCACTTGAAAGGTGCTTGTTTATTGGCATTATGTTCGCCATTGAACCCAACGGGTACTGTATTTAGCAAAGAGCAATTATCTAAAATTTGTGAAGCAGTTTTGGCTGAAAACAAACAAAGAGGTATAGATGAAAAGCCTTTATACATTTTATATGATCAAATTTATTGGACACTTACATTTGGCGAAACTGTCCATTATAATCCAGTAAGTTTATTTCCGGAATTGAAAGAATATACCCTATTTGTGGATGGCATTTCCAAAGCGTTTTGTGCAACGGGCGTTCGTGTTGGTTGGTCATTTGGACCTGCCAATTTAATAGACAAAATGAAAGGAATACTAAGTCATATAGGTGCATGGAGCCCAATGGCAGAGCAAGTTGCAACGTCACATTTCATGGTGAAAGAAAATGAAATTGATACTTTTTTAGCCCATACCAAAATGGGTATTCATACTCGCTTACAACAAATTTATGATGGCATTATGAAACTCAAAAAGGAAGGACATGATGTAGATGCGATTGCACCCATGGCAGCCATGTATTTAACGATTCGATTTTCATTAAAAAATAAAATCAGTAGCACTGGCGAAGTTATCCGTACTACAGCCGATATGACTTCCTACTTATTACAACATGCATCATTGGCAATAGTACCATTCTCTGCATTTGGTGCCGACAAAGAAAGTGAATGGTATAGATTAAGTGTTGGTACTTGCCATGAAGAAGATATTCCGCACATGCTATCTAAATTGAAAATGGCATTGGATGATTTGAAGTAAGTATCCATTCTGAATGTTCAAAATTCGAAGAGCTGATTGTGAACTATTAATTTTATTCTTAAATGCTTTTCCCAAAAATTAAATTTGTACTCTGTTTGTTTTTTTATATGATGTTAGCGAATTCATGTATTGAAAAAAAAACTGAAGATGGAAGTCATCCCATAACTATAAAAGAGCATTTTACATATTCTTTACGGTATAGAGGGGGGGGCTATGATACAATATTTCTGGATACCAAAACTCCTTTGAATCAGCTCATTGGGCGTTTAGACACGAATGAACAAATAGTAGATATGAGAAAAGGATATTGGTATGGTTTTACAGATTTGATGTATTCCATTGCATACAGAAAGGATTCAGCAATTGAACCTTTATTAAAATTGATAAATACCAATAAATCAATTAAGACTAAAGATAGAGCAGTTGCTACAATATATTTAATAGGCATTGGCAGTAAACCACAAGGTAGAATGTCGGATAAATTTATAGATACTTGTGCAAGAGTTGCCCTTTACTCCCTCCTGAATGATTCAGTAGTATCTCACAGAGTTCATATTTGGTTACAAAGTTCTTACTGGAAATGCGATATGTACTACTATATGAATATGCTTTCAACTACTGAGAAAAATGCAAAGAATTTGCCTAGTCGCATTTATCATAGTCCAGAGTGGATTTCAATAAAAAATGTAAAAATACCAGCAAATATTCTAAACAAAAAAGTGAATAAAATGATTGTAGATTCGAATATGGATACCCGTTTTTTAGATTTGTTGTGTTTAAAGAAAAGACTTGGTAATATTTTAGAATTAGATACTCAAATCACAAATTCAAAGATTTGGAAAACTTTTTTAAAATTCTACAACAAAAAGACCAATAAGTTTCAAAGTACAACTGTTTTTGATATTTTAGAATCAATGGAGAATCATTATTCATTTATTTTCCCTTATACACAAGTTCATTATGTTTATCAAAATAAAAAAATCAAAGTTTACTTACGACGAGGCGGGGAAAGGGATATTTGGTTAACATGGTGGAATGTACACAAAAATGAGTATTCAAAATTAATCTGTAATTAGGTTTATCATCTATTCATGATGTTCAAAATTAAAATGCGAATCTGTTCAACGTTTGCAATGTTAGACCCGTCTGGCGCAAGAATGAAGCGTTGGCTTTGTGCGTTTGCCTTCTTGTACCTTGATATATAAAGGATACTTAATACCATTACTTATTTTATTTCACTACCCCTCTATTCGGAATGTTCCAAATTTAAAAAATGCTGCATAGCTGAACATATTTATGAGCTCGACTTTCTACTTACGCCTTACCACTTACGCCTTACCACTTACCCCTTCCTACTTCAACATCCTTTCGCGAATATACTTTACAGGCGAACTACCAAAGCTTAAAAACTTTTCATGAAAATCCTTTAAGCTATAAGCACTTCCCATTTTCTTTTGGTACTCATCGCGTAACGCTATAATGGCTGTAGCGCCTGTATAGTAGGAGCATAGTTGCACTTGCGAAACGGTAGCACGATGATATTTTTCTTCGGCTTGTGCAGTGGTTTGAAAACACTCATTGACCATCAGATGTATAATGTCTTCTTTCGTTTTACCAAGACATTGTAAGTCATAATCTATAATCACATTGGCTAATTCACGAAGTTTTAATTTGCAAAGAGCGAGTTCCATTTCTGGTGCATGGTTCCCCCAGCCATTTTCTATCATCATGCTTTCTGTATATACAGCCCAACCTTCTATCATGGCACCATTTTGAAAAACTGAACGTACTTTGTCTGTCGTTTTTTTATTATTGTAAATTCCTTGTACACAATGTCCAGGCACAGCTTCATGAATCGATAATAACTGAGAGGCGAAATTATTATACTCACGCAAAACCCCTTCTGCCCTATCTGTAGTATACGCCGTTAAATCATCAATATTATAATAAGTAGTTCCTGCTTGCTGATAAGGTGGTGGAAAATCTGCACTTGCCACACTAAATCCTCTTGCATACTCTGGCATATAACGCACTTGAATAGGTGTACTATTGGTATCAAAATCAAAAAGTTTTTTCTCTACAATAAATTTCTTCAGTCGATAAACATGGTTCGTCAATGAATCAAAAAAGTCTTTGGGTTTTGCATGTTGCAATTGTATTTTATCTAATATCATTTGCACAAGAGCTAGTTTGTCATTAGGTTTGGCTTGTGTTGGATAATAATTTGCCCATATGCTATCTGCTATTTTGTACATTTTATCATGATACAAATTCTTGTCTGCATTTGCTTTAGCATAAACTTCTTGCGGCGTTAAATCTGTTGCAATATCAAATTTAAATTTCTCAGTAAATAAGGCTGTTCCTATTCTGAAATCGCGAAAAGCATAATTTTTATTGTCTGCAATTTTCTGCAATGAATCTACAAAACCATGAATAGCTGTTGTTGTCTTCGTGATATGTAGTTGCAATGTATTTTTTTCAGATTCACTTAGATGTGATTTGTTTATTGAATCAGTTAAAGCTTTTCCAAATACAGAAAGCCCACCCAGATTTTGGGATATCGCCATTTCTAGATGTTCTTTTGTAGGTTGACGTAATGCATGGAATGCAGCCGAATAATAAGCATCGGCATGTTGCAGATGTGCTGTTAAGATTTTTAATCTTTCTTCTAAAACTGCATATGGTTGATTGATAATGTAATCGCATTCAGCACTTAAATTATATACAGATGCATCCCACTCTTGTGGCTTTAAAATAGAGCGATACCATAAATCACTTTCCAGTTGATTTTTAATGATATTAAAACTTATTTTATCATTGTCATTCAAGCTCTTGTAATCCAACTGTTGCAATGAATCTAACCATAATTTGGAAAAGGAAATACTGTTGGCAAATGCAGTGCTATCTGGTATTACAAGCTTCTCATAATATTTACCATATCCATTCAAAATCGATGCCGATGGATATTGATTCCAATAAGCGTCCAACATCTTGTCTTCAAAATTTTTAAAACTTTGCTGATTGCTAGTTGTAGTTGTGTTGCATCCAAATTGAGAAAATACAATAAGAAGACAAAGCGAAATCAATATTTGTTTCATGTAAAATGATTAAGGTTTAAAAATAGTACAATAAATTAAATTGCAATTAGAAGATTTCAACCGTATTTCAAAGACTATTAAAACTAAAAAAGGGCTAATCCTTTCTGAATTAGCCCTTTATTTTTTTATTACAATTTATTTATACATTCTCAAAGTGAAGGTCTAAACCTAAACCTCTCAATTCATGAACCAATACATTGAATGATTC
>CANJRV010000112.1 GCA_947476825.1 Bacteroidota bacterium
GTATTTGTTTGAAGAAGTTGAAGAATATCACAATAATAAATTCCTACTCGAAACAAACTTCCCATAGATGATTGTATAACTTTTGGATTGAACACATCAACACAATGCATACTACAAAAAATACTAGAAATCCCAAACCAATCTGCAATTCGAATGATGCTTCCCATATTACCAGGATCTTGTATAGTATCTAAAACCAGACTAACTCCGATTGGATCAATAGCATTATTTTTAGGCAAAGAGGCAACAGCAAGAACTTGATTCGGTGTGGTCATATGACTGATGCGTCCCAACTCACTTTCATCTACTTCATGAATATCTGCCATGGCAGGTAAAATATATTTATTGGCTTCAATCCATTTTTTAATAGCGAATAAATGAATGACATTCAATTTAGACTGCAATAATTCCGTAACCATCTTATCCCCTTCAACAACAAACTCTCGATGTTCAAGTCTATTTTTTTTGTCATCTAATGAACGAATATGTTTAACTTGCGCCTTCGTAATCATGGTATCAATTTAAGGGTGATAATTTCTAATAAAAATAAAACGCTAATTCTTTGCATCCTCCTTTGCAATTTATTTTTCATTTCATGCAATTATACCAAACACTTGACGCAAAATCAAACTTTACTAAAAGAAAATAAACTTCACCTCCAATTACGAAAGCCAATCAAATACAAAGGTGTTTTAGAAAGCAATATTCTGTCCTTAGCCACACCAAAGCCAAACACCCATTTGCTTGACTTAGGATTACTGCCCAAATACAAACTTTGGAAATACAATAATCAGTTTGCACATTTTCAAACAGATACTTTAAATAGTAAACTACTCAAGCATAAAGTAGAAAAGCCCCAACTGATTGACACCCTCTTGGTTCAAAAATCTACATTGAACATTAAACAGTTCATGTTGAATCAAGGCTATTATAATACTAGCGTTTCGAGTGAAATTACCCCCAGTAAAAACCCACAATCCAGCACGGTTGACTATCATGTACAAGCAGGGAAAACATTTACCATCAGGAAAGTAATTGTGGACACGCCCGATTTCCACATTCATTTACTCATAACCGGTAATCCCGAAAAATCTTTATTAGTTATCGGCAAAGTATTTACCAATTATAACAGCAGTTTAGAAAGAGATAGGTTGTATAAAATTATCAGAAATCAAGGCTATTTCGATTTTAAAGCGGATAATATTTCATTTGAAATTGACACATCGAATACCACATCCCTTCGCAATTTATTGAGTGATCCATTTGAACAGGCAAGCAATTTTGTTGCAAATACGAAAAAGGAAAATGATTCTGTGAATGTGTATATTCGAGTAGCCCAAACAAAAGACTCAACCTACCTAACACCCTTTACCATTCAAGATGTGATTGTTACTTTGATTGACGGAAGTGTTAAGCCTGATTCAACATTAGCTTTCATTAGCAATGAATTGAATCGAATACAATTTCGTTACACTACTCTGCCTGTAAATAGAAAAATAATTACCAACAGCATCTTTATCCGACCTGGTGACTTATTTAATATGGATGATTTGGAAGCAACTATTAATCGATTGAATCAATTAAGCTTGTTTCAATTTGTAAATATCAAATATGAAAAAGTCAGTGGTGTGCCGGGCAAATTAAATTGCTTTATCCAATTAAGTACATCCCCTAAAATGGATATAGAAATCCAATCGGATGTAAGCACTAGTGATGGTGATTACGACTTAGGAATTGGAGCAGGTTTAACTTATCGTAACAGAAATTTATTTCATGGGGCTAATCTTTTGTCACTTCGAGGTGCTTATTCCACAGAGTTTAGAAATGATAAACTATTAACTGGAACTAAATCATTTTACTTATCTGGCCATAATATTAATATAAATACGAGCATCACATTTCCAAAATTCATAGTGCCATTTCGCAATAGTATTTTTAGTAATAAAAATTTACCATTCACCATTTTAAGTCTCACTTATAGTAATATTCAACGCGTACAAAACTATACCATCATTAATATTTCTGGAAGTTTTGGCTATTCTTGGCGCGAAACAATCTATAAAAACTGGCGATTCAATCCAGGTTTTTTAACAGTAACAAAAGTTCCTGATCATTTAATGGGTGATGCATTTAAAGAGAAACGTAAAACCAATAGTTATTTGCAAAAAACATTTTCAGACAATACCATTTTTGGCGAAAGCACAACTTTTGAATACCAAAGTCCACTGAAACATATGTATGGTGATTTTAAGACTTTAAAAATCGGATTGGAAGAAGCTGGCAC
This sequence comes from Bacteroidota bacterium, assembly GCA_947476825.1. Taxonomy (GTDB): domain Bacteria; phylum Bacteroidota; class Bacteroidia; order Chitinophagales; family Chitinophagaceae; genus OLB11. The sequence continues at coordinate 2,285 of CANJRV010000112.1, forward strand.
AATATTAAAAGGCATCAATTCGATATACCATTCTATAACCCAAAATAATATTGAACCCATTGCGAACTATTTAAAATTAGACATTGATTTCCGAAAATATACCAACCGAGCTAAACACCAATTTGCCAATAGATGTATGTTTGGTTTCGGACTTCCTCTTGGAGACAATACTACCTTGCCATATATCAAACAATTCAGTGCAGGTGGCGCCTTTAGCAATAGAGGCTTCAGAGCACGTAGCTTAGGACCAGGTCGATCTGTAGACAGTTCCTATTCGACAGGTGTTGGTATCATAGATCGAACAGGTGATTTAAAATTTGAAGCTAATACGGAATATCGTTTCGATTTACTCAAGCTTTTTTCAGGAGCAATTAATCTAAAAGGCGCATGGTTTGCCGATGCTGGAAATATTTGGTTATTGAATAAAAGTGCGGACATTGTAGGTGGCGAATTTGATCCAAGCTATTTCTTCCATGATATTGCCATCAGCAGTGGTTTAGGCTTACGACTCGATTTTTCTTTTTTTGTATTTCGTGTAGATCTTGGCTATCCAATTAAGCAACCACAAGTGGTCAATAATTTTGGATTCGCCTTTGACAAATTACGAATCAATAGCGGCAGTTGGAATATTGCACTGGGTTATCCGTTTTAGTTTTTTGAAAACAAAAAAAACAAATCCCAAAATTTCAAATCCCAAATTCCAAAGCTGAAAATTCCAAATACTTTTTACTTTCGACTTACTACTTTCTACTAAAAGATTTATTTTCACCTAATAAAATTAAAAAATCATGAAAACTCTTTTGGCTTTTTTTTATTGCTTCTTGTTTGCGCTTTCTGCGCAAGCAGCATGCCCTACTTCCAATATCACTTTAAGTTCACAATCGTCAATTGATGCCTTCCCAACAAACTATCCAGGTTGCACCAATATGCCATTTTCTATTGTCATCGACGATTTATTTTCTGGACAAATTACAAATCTGAATGGCTTGAGTCAACTTACTTCCATTGCAGGTAATTTGGAAATCAATGGGCTTTCTGCTCTCACTAACTTAAGCGGATTAAATGGGCTTACTTCCATCGGTGGCGATCTTAAAATTAGTGGGAATAATGCACTAACAAGTATTGCGGCACTTAGTTCACTTACCAATATAGGATTTAGCTTATATATTGAAAACAATCCGCTTTTAAATAATTTGACTGGACTAAATTCATTGACTAACATTACCAACAGTTTTTCTTTAGCCTACAATTCATCAATCGTCAATCTAACAGGTTTGAATAGCTTGAGTTATTGTGGTTCAGTATCTATTTCAGAAAATGCTGGCTTGACAAGCTTAACTGGATTAGATTCCCTTACTACACTTGTTGACGGTTTAGCTATTGACTCAAACCCAATATTGACAGACTTATCAGGTTTAAATTCATTGACTTCTATTGGAATTTTACGAATTGAAAGCAATCCATCCTTAAGCAGTTTGAATGGACTGAATGGATTAATCTCTGTAGCTGGCATCCAAATAATAAACAATGATGCACTAATTAATTTAAATGGCCTGAATGCACTTACCGCTATTGGCCCTCTTCCTGGATATCTCCATATTGAAGATAATGACGCATTAGTTAATTTGAATGGATTGACTTCCTTAACTTCCATTGGCGGAGATCTTTCTTGCTACATAAATAATTCTTTAACGAGCTTAGACGGATTAAATGCCTTGACTTCCTTAGGTGGCATTTATATGGAAAATAATTTTGCATTAGAAAACATTACAGCATTATCTGGAGTTACAAGTTCTATGAGCAAACTTCATTTGGATTACAATACCATGTTATCTAGCCTTTCTGCTTTAAGTGGCGTACCAAGCATTTCTGGGGAAGTATATATTTTTGGTCAAGACTCTTTAAAAAATTTAAATGGGCTAAATGGACTTACATCGATTGGAGGCAGATTAACCCTTTCAGTGAATGATGCATTATTAAATGTGCATGATTTAATTGGCGTCACTACCATTGGTGCTGGACTCAGTATAGGTGGTAATAATGCATTGCCTGATTTAATTGGATTAAATGGAATTACATCCATTGGTACTTATTGTGCTATTTCCAATAATCCATCTCTCACCAGCCTGAATGGCTTGAATTCATTGATATCAATCGGTTCTAATCTTGACATTACCAATAATCCTTTGCTCACGAATTTGAATGGATTAAATGCGCTTACTTCTATGAATGGCTTCGTGAATCTCAATCAAAATATTGGCTTAGTCAGCTTAGCAGGTATTGAAAATATCAATCCAAATGGCATTACAAACCTTATCATAAAAAACTCGAATCTATTATCCCATTGCGAAGTAGCCAGCATTTGTGGTTATTTGACCACTCCATCTCAAACAGCAACTATCCTTGGAAACGCAAACCATTGTAGTTGTAGAGATTCAGTAGTTGCAGCATGTATTCCTGTTTTCACTGAAACAATTCAAACGAATGCGGCAATAAATATATTTCCAAATCCAACAACTGGAAGCATTATAATTAGTGGCGTTGAAGCAATGCATCCAATAGAATTAAAATTGACGGATGCAACTGGCAGAATTTTGCAAGTAGAAAAAATCGATTCAAATAATTATGACTTACATGCATTAGCATATGGTACTTATTTGATGACTATCAAACAAGACAATCGCAGGGTTACAAAACGAATTGTAAAAAATTAAGTACTGGATTAATTTAGTTCTATTTTGCCTTCCAACTTGGGTTCAAAGATTGGGGCGGCAAGCACGCTTTCCGTTCCAATCTTTTTGCTTGCTTCGCCGCAAAAAGGATTTCCACTACAATCGTTGCCGCAATGCATCAATCTTCGAGCCTATTGCCTAAATTGTTTCCTCTTTTTCTGTGACAAAAAATTAGATTAGCCAATGGCAGTTTGACACCTCAAACTGCTCTACTTGGGTTAATTTGTCATAGAACATTCAAATGGCATAATGTTTGACAAAGGGGATATTAAAATACTAAACATGCAAAAAGGACAAATAAGAGTTCAGACCGAGAATATATTTCCGATTATTAAAAAATTTCTATACAGTGATCATGAAATATTTCTTCGCGAATTGATCAGTAATGCGGTGGATGCAACAAGCAAACTTAAAACCATGGCCTCTCTTGGCGAATTGAATGAAGAGATTGGCAGTATAGATATTGAAGTTATTTTAGATAAAGAGAAAAAAACAATCACCATCCGCGATAGAGGAATTGGTATGACTACGGAAGAAGTAGATAAATATATCAACCAAGTTGCATTCTCTAGTGCTGAAGAATTTTTGACCAAATACAAAGGGCAAGGTGATTCTGCCAATGTGATTGGACATTTTGGATTAGGATTTTATTCTTCCTTCATGGTGAGTAGTGAAGTGGATATCGTAACCAAGTCTTATAAAGGTGGTGATGCCACACAATGGACTTGTGATGGAAGCCCAGAATATACGATTACCAAATCGGAGAAGACAGAGAGAGGAACAGATATCGTAATGCATATCAATGAAGAGAGTGAAGAATTTTTAGATGCTACTCGCTTGCGTTCTATTCTTAAAAAATTCTGTGCTTTTTTACCTATCCCAATTCAATTTGAAGGTGTACAAATAAATAATACACATCCAGCTTGGATTAAAAAACCAAGCGAATTAACTGCAGAGGATTATCAAAGTTTTTATAAAGAATTGTATCCATTTGCAGAAGCTCCCTTATTTTGGATTCACTTAAATGTAGATTTTCCTTTTACACTAACAGGTATTTTATATTTCCCAATGGTGAAAAATAATTTCGAAGTGCAAAAGGATAAAATCAATTTATACTGCAATCAAGTTTTTGTAACGGATGAAGTAAAGGACATAGTTCCTGAATTCATGATGCTATTACATGGTGTGATAGACAGTCCAGATATCCCTTTGAATGTGAGTCGCAGTTATTTACAAGGCGATCCGAATGTGCGTAAAATTAATGCACATATCACGAAGAAAGTTGCAGATAAATTAGATGAATTATTCCGTAATGACAGAAAAGAATTTGAACAAAAATGGGAACAAATTGGCTTGTTCGTCAAATACGGTATGATGACCGATGATAAGTTTGCAGAAAAAGCAGCTCCATTTTTCATTCTACAAAACGCAGTGACTAAAGATTTCATGACACTGCTTGAGTACAAACAAAAGACCGAAACTTCGCAAGTAAATAAAGATAAAAAACATGTGATTTTGTACACTACAGATCCTGTGAAACAAGATACGTATATTCAAGAAGCTGCTGCAAAAGGATATTGTGTTGCTATTATGGAAACGGTTGTAGACAATGCATTTGTCAACAATATGGAATTGAAATGGGAAGGCGTCACCTTCGTCCGAGTAGATGCGGATATTGCAGAAAATTTAATCGATAAAAAAGAAGACTCGCCTTTGCTATTGAGTAAAGACGAAGAAACCACCTTGAATGATTTATTCACTAAACAAGTGCATACACCAGGGGTAAAAATAGAATGCAAAGGGTTGAGTGTAGAATCACAACCAGTAATCATTACACGACCTGAAATGATGCGACGTATGAAGGACATGGCATCCATGAATCCTACTATGTCTTGGTATGCCAACATGCCAGATGAAATCATCATGACCATCAATGGTAATCACCCAATTTATCCAAGTATTTTAAACGAATCCGATTCTACCATGCAAGAAAATAAAATTAAAAATCTTGCCGACTTGGCCATGCTTTCTCAAGGATTATTGGTTGGCGAAGACTTAACAGCATTTATTAAACGTAGCATTACGCTATTGTAATAATCGACCAAAATTGCTTTAACCGAATTTTGTAAAGGAAGGCTTCGCTTTGAGCGAAGCCTTCCTTCTTTGTACAGAATTGCAATTGCTATTTTATTTGTCAAATAGTATTGTATTTTTGGCATGAATCAATTTGATAACCTACTATGAAAAAGGGCTTACTATTTTTCTGCTTCCTTTGGGCTTTACCTTGTATGGCGCAGCTTCCTGAAACAACAGTCTATTTATTTGATCTGCAAAAGAGTGGGAAAACTTATCAAGTCAACAAACCACAAATTATTTCCAAAAGAATAGGCTATAATAATCAACCTTACTTTAGCCCTGATGGCAATTATTTATTTTATGTTAGTTCAATGGACACTTCCAATACAGAAATCTTTCGCTACGACTTACGTAAAAAAAAATCGAAGCGTATTACGAAAACTAAGGAACCAGAATACTCGCCACGCTATACTCCAGATATGAGCCGTTTATCTTGCGTTCGTGTAGAGAAAGACAAAACAACACAACATTTTTATACCTATAATCTTGCAGGTAAAAAGCCGATTAATATTTTACCAGATTTGGTGAGCATTGGCTATTACGATTGGATCAGTCATAATGAATTTTTATCCTTTGAATTACCTGAACCGTTTTATTTAGTTCGCCACAATATTCAGTCAAACAAAAAAGATACAATAGCCCAAAACATCGGTCGCAATTTTTATTATGCTCGCAATAAAAACAAAATAATTTATGTCGATAAATCAGATTCTATCAATTGGAAAATTAGACTTATTGCTACAGAGAATTTAAAGCCAAATAAAAAAACTGCTAGAAAATTGGAGAACCCAATTTTAACAGAGACACTACCCAACGAAGAAGATTATTGTTTAATGCAAGATGGTAGTATTCTGATGGGGCATGAAGGGAAATTATTTTATAAAAAAAATCCTTTCCGCTTCCCAAATAGTACTTGGGAAGAATGGATTGATTTGCATTCCTTTGGCATTAGTTCCTTTTATAGAATAGCCATATCGGCCGACAATACAAAATTGGCTTTAGTAACCTATAGTGGCAAAAAGCCTTAATTCATTGCATGCTAAGGCGTTTATCTTTTTCTTCTTTTCAAAAAATAATTGTAGGCATTATTCTATTATTGACTTGCAATCTGCAATTAAGCGCACAAACAAAAAATAAGAATCTCATTCCCAATGCGGAAAAAAGAAAAATAATAAAGGCAAAAAAACTCTATAATGATTTGCGTATTTATGAAGGAGAAAAAATACTAAAACAACTTGTCAAAGACCATACAAATGAAGTTTATTATCATGAAGCTTTGGTACAAATGCAACGCCAAGTTTTACGAAATATTTATGTGGCAAAAGACCAAGTTGAAATTTTAAAGCCTACCCATCTTAGCGATTCAACGGACGCAGAGTACCAAGAAAATTCAGTCAATTATATTGATACAACAGTACAAATAAAACAAGTAATTACAAATGATCAGGATGCCATTGCTTTTAATGGCTTGGACAGAAGTAGTAAGAAAATACAGAAAGAGAAACAGAAAGAAACAGATAATGAGCAAACCATTTTACAAGAAGCAGTGATGACGATTGATTCAAGTATACTACAAAATGACAGTATTGAAACACATGAAATTTTTGCAAAAAAAGACAATGCGCTTAATAAAGAATTAAAAAAAATAAGTGAGCTAGCAAGTATTCCTTATGATGCCTACAAGGAGGATTTAATTGCTAATGCAAGAATTGCAACTCGACTTCTTGAAGATGCAGATTCAGCTTCTACTTATCTACGTGAATTTTTAGTGGACACATTAAATGTAGACAGCAATATCAACGCAAGCGCAATAGAAAAATATGAAGAAGGTATTGCTGAATATGATGATGGAAATATCATTGAAGCCATTAAACTATTTGAAAAAGCATTGGACATTGAATCAAATTATTTTTCTGCATTATTAAA
>CANJRV010000113.1 GCA_947476825.1 Bacteroidota bacterium
AATGTAAAGGATTGAAAATCAAAGAAAGAAATCAATTATTTCTTTTTGTGACGGTTCTTTCTTAAACGTTTTTTACGCTTGTGAGTGGCAATTTTGTGACGTTTACGTTTTTTTCCGCAAGGCATGATGAAATGTTTTTTGTTAAAAATAGGGTTACTTAAATGAGTTGATATAGTTGTCGACTTCTTTCGAAAAATCTTTATTATTTACAATGGTTTTGCATTGTTCAAATAAAGAAATCGCTTTTTGTTTATCTCCAGAGTTTTTGTAGGCTTCGGCCAAGAAGTACATTGCTTCGGTATTATTAGGCTTTATAGAAAGAACTCGGTTTAATCTTTTTTTCGCTTTATCCAGTTGACCAGATTCAATGGCTAACTTTCCTAAAAGTATATTTGCTGGAATGTTGTTACTATCGACTTGTGTAATGTCTCGTAAAAGACCAACACCTTTCATTGTTTCTCTCGTTCCCTCTGTATAGCAAGTAGCTAAAGCAATTTTCGCGTCAGTGTTAGTAGGTTGAATTGCCAAAATTTTGGTGAAACATTCAATTGCTTCTAACGCTTGCCACTTCTTTAAAGAAGGCTGTTCTGTTTTTTGCATCACAGCCAAAAATAAATTTCCTGCGAAAGTAATGCTGTTTTCTGTATTTTCCAAGAAAGCTGCCTTTTTATAATAATATGCAGAAATATTCAGTTCTTTTTCTCTTTCCCAAAACTCAGCAAGATCTTTGAAAGTTACCGCACTGCTTTTTGCTTTGGCTGCTTCTAAAAGTTTGGTAAGCAAGGTCTTTTTATCTGCTATTAATTTATTTTGCGCAGTGTTTATATACGCATCAAAGTCTATATCCTCAATATTTGCAGATGGATTCATTGCCATCGCCGTTTCCATTTTGGATGGGGGATTTGATTTTTGTTCAGCTTTGTTTCCTTTGGTATTCCCAAAAAAATAAAGGGCAAATACCATTAGGATACCGCCCCCTATAACAACATAAATATTTTTATTCAAGGATATAATTATTTAGCTAATTCTTTTTCGTCTTGTGGCACAACTTCAATATTAGAAGCTTGTATTTTCTTTACTTCATCCATAAATTCTTTAGCAGGTTTAAATGCTGGAATAAAATGTTCGGGAATATATACCAAAGTATTCTTTTTGATATTCCGCCCAACTTTTGCAGCACGTTTTTTAGTAATAAAACTGCCGAAACCTCGTATGTAAATGTTTTCCCCTTCCGCTAAGGTTTCTTTCACATTTGAAAAAAAACTTTCAATGGAAACGAGAACGTCTATTTTGGGAACTCCTGTTTTTTCAGCAATGATTGCGATTAAATCTGCTTTTTTCACTTGGCGTATTGGGTTAAGGTTATAAAGTAATGTACAAATGTAAAATTTTTTTTTAATTTCGACATTTTTATTATTTAACTCATCCCAAGATATCAACATTCTAAATAAGTGATTAGCAAGCAGTTACTGCAATGGAATCGGAAGCATAATCATAGAGAAATGCCATGGAAAGGTATTTCAGACCCTTATAAAATTTGGGTAAGTGAAATTATTTTGCAACAAACAAAAGTTGAGCAAGGCGAAAAATATTATGTAGCTTTTGTGAAAAAATATCCTAACGTCGCTGACTTAGCAAATGCAAATCAAGAAGAGTTGTATGCACTCTGGCAAGGACTAGGATATTACAATCGTTGTAAAAATATGATGCTAGCTGCTAAAGAAATTATGCATTCTCATGGCGGCAAATTCCCCAACACGTATGCTGAAATTTTATCTCTAAAAGGAATTGGTGCTTATACAGCTGCGGCCATTTCCTCATTTGCATTTCATCAGCCTTATGCGGTTGTAGATGGGAATGTCGTACGGGTATTGAGCCGTGTTTTTGCCGTAAAAGATAGTTTTCATACTGCCAAAGGAAAGCTGGCATTTCAATTATTGGCTCAAAGTTTATTAAGTAAAAAGGAACCAAGTGCATATAATCAAGCAATCATGGATTTGGGCGCATTGATTTGCAGGCCCAAAAACCCAAACTGTCAAGAATGTCCCTTCCAAAAAAATTGCAAAGCTTATTTAGCTGACGAAATAAATATTTACCCAACCAAGAAAACCAAATTGGTAATTAAAGAAAGATTTCTGCATTTCTTCCTATTTGAAGACAAACATCATCTTTACATTACAAAGAGAACTGGAAATGATATATGGCGAAATTTATTCACCTTCTTTAGTATCGAATCTGACAATGCCGAAAAAGTAGAGTTTCCTAATGACATAAAAATTGTACATTCAGTCGAACCGCAAGTGATTTCACAATTATTGACACATCAAAAAATTACTGGCATATTTCATCATTGTAAAACGAATCCCCAAATAATCGCTAAATTAAATTTAATCCAAATCAAGAAAAATGCCCTTTCCCAATTTGCATTTCCTAGGTTGCTAATTTCTTTTCTTGAAAAAAACAATTATCTTTAATTCCGCAAATCGCTTTTTTATCAAATAAACTATTCACATCATGAGGGGAGTTAACCACGTATTCTTAATTGGGAATTTAGGTAAAGATCCTGAAATTCAATATATAGAAGGTAATATTCCAGTTGCCAAATTTCCATTGGCTACGACAGAAACATTCAAAGACAAAAAAGGGAATACGATACCACAAACGGAATGGCACAATATTGTGTTGTGGCGTGGACTTGCCGAATTAGCTGCAAAATATCTTCACAAGGGCAGTTTAGTTCATATTGAAGGTTGCCTTAAAACGCGAACTTGGGAAGATAAAGATAAAAATAAACGTGTGATGACAGAAATAATCGCCTCTAATTTAGTGATGTTAGACAAAAGGAATCCTGACATAAAATTAAACAATGAAAATCCGTTTACCGAACATGCTCCCCCTATCCAAATGGATGAAATTACAAGAGATACAAATGATTTGATAGATGGAATGGCTTTTTAAATATATTTGCGCCTAAAAGAGGAATCTCTTTTTTAGAAACTACACATAAAATAATTTTCCATTGGACCCCGATTCGGCACATAATACACTTACACATTTATTACTTGTTTTTCAACAATTAAGCAATCAGACCCATATCATCTTAACTATATTAATTATAGTTCTACTTATTTTTACTGCATTGATCGCTGGTTCTGAAGTTGCTTTTTTTTCTTTATCTGCAAAAGATATCAATTATTTAAAACAAAAAGAAGACCACGCGAATGAACATGTTCTTCGATTATTAGAAAATCCAAAACGTCTATTGGCCACTTTATTAATTGGCAATAATTTTTTAAGCATTGGTGTCATTATTTCAACCAATATGCTTTTTAGTAGTTTACTTCAAATTCAAAAATGGATTCCTAGTATTCCTGAAAATTTGGTGCTTTTAATCAATATTTTATTACAAGTTGTATTGGTAACGTTTTTTCTTGTGCTGTTTGGCGAAGTATTACCAAAAGTATATGCAACACAAAATAATCTCCGATTGTCCTTGTTCACAGCGCCTCTCATCAAATGGCTGGATAAAGTTTGTGGCCCATTTAGTCAATTTCTAGTAACATCCACGTCATTTATTGAGGGCAGAATAATTCAAAAATCTAGTCGCGATATAAGTAATGAAGATGTAGAACATGCCATTGAATTAACAGTTGGTCATACTGCCACTAAAGAAGAAGTAAATATTTTTAAAGGGATTTTGAAATTTGGAGAAATCACTGCTAAACAAATTATGCATACTCGATTGGATGTTTCTGGTTTAGATTATTTATGGTCCTTTGATGAAGTAAAAAAACAAGTTTTTGAAACTGGATTTTCTAGATTACCAGTGTACGCAGAATCTTTGGATGAAATTAAAGGCATTCTTTATGCGAAGGATTTATTGCGTCATATTGAAACAGACAACTATGATTGGCACGCCTTAATACGTCCAGCCTATTTTGTACATGAGTCAAAATTAATTGAAGATTTATTGAAAGATTTTCAACATAAGAGAAGCCACATGGCCATTGTGGTGGATGAATTTGGTGGTACTTCTGGTATAGTTACCTTAGAAGATATCATGGAAGAAATTATCGGAGAAATTAAGGATGAATTTGATGACGACGATCTACTAGCAAAAAAATTAGATGACGCCAATTATATGTTTGAAGGAAAGACCTTGATTAATGATGTCTGCCGAATCATTGCGGTGCCTGTCTCCATTTTTGAAAACGTTCGAGGCGAAAGCGATTCATTAGCCGGTTTGTTATTGGAAATTGCTGGTAAATTTCCGATTCAAAATGAAATAGTCAGTTTTGAAAATTTCGATTTCAAAGTCATTGAATTAGATAAAATGAGAATTCGCAAAATAAAAATCACTATTAACCCAGTTCAACAAAAAACGGAATAAAATTATACTTCATTGTTAAATTTACCGTTCTAGCTCTGTCATTTTATTTTTGCACCTTCAAATCTAAAAAAGGAATATTTATATTCTGGAAACAAATCAATTAACTTTGAAAATCATCTTTTTCTTATGAAGTATACTTGGGGTTCTATTTTTTTATTCCTGTTAGCCATACCTAGTGGCATTTATGCGCAGTTGCAGAGCAGCATCCGTACTGCCACAACCAGTGCATCCACAATGCACAAGGAAGACAATTTGACTAACACAATCATAGATTCTGCATTTCTTTATACTGTAGAAAGAAGACATTTAAATCAATTGGCTTTGCCAACAGTGAAAATCACCAATGTAAAATCTATAAAATTACAAAACCCAGTTTACGCTAAAAATACACGCTTCCCTACTTCCATGGAACCAACAGTCTTCATTACAATGGAACGTAAACAAGCAATTGCCATTATCGGAATCCCTCATTTTATGCAACAACAAGATGGCTCCATAGAACAAATTATCAGTTACCAAATCGAATTGCAAGAAAATAATCAAGTGCAACATAAGACTACCGGAAGCAGAGTGTATGCGAACAATTCCATTTTAGCGAGCGGCCAATTTTATAAGATTGCCATTACACAACAAGGCATGTATAAAATTGATTACAATTTTATTAAAAATACATTAGGCATAGACCCTTCAACCATCAATCCAGCGAATATTCGATTATACGGAAATGGTGGTGAAATGCTAGATGAAAGCAATACGATATTTAGACAGGATGATTTAGTTGAAAATGCCATTCAAGTGGTTGATGGGGGCGATGGCCAATTCAATAATGGAGATTATTTTTTGTTTTATGCGAATGGTCCGACCTCTATTCGTAAAGATTCCTTGTTCAAAAAATTTACGCACAATATTCATTTATATGCTGATATGAGTACCTACTTTCTCAATTTTGATTTAGGACTTGGTAAGCGTATAAGTATAGATTTGACTAACCCAACACCCAATATTTTTGTAAGTTCTTTTAACGACTTTTTGTATCATGAAAAGGATTCCTCTAATCCCGCTCATTTTGGTAAATCGTGGTATGGTGAGGAATTCAGCGACAATCCAGGTAGATATTTAAATCGGTCCTTTTCTTTCGACATGAGCAATATCGATGCAAGTTCGCCTATATATTTAAAAAATGTTGTTGGTGCAATTGCTAGTACTGGAACAAGTACCATGAATGTAACGGCAAATGGCGTTGCAACGCAAAGTATTTCATTACTTCATATTGGAAGTGGTGGTTTTGATTCTCCAGTTATTCGATTGGTAGAATTCAATTCGTCAATCTTACTAAACTCAGCTTCCTTAACACTCAATTTTAATTTCCAAAAAGGCAGTAGCAGTGCAGTAGGATTTTTAGATTATTTTGAATTAAATTTCAGACGAAATTTAGTAACCAATGGGTATACAAATTTTGCCGATTGGAATTCTGTAGCTGCTGGCAATATTGCAAATTATCAAATACAAAATGCAAATAGTAATTCCCAGATTTGGGATATTACAGACCCATTAGTTCCAATAAAAATGACTAGCACTTTAACTGGATCTACAATTTCCTTTACCCAAAATGCATCTTCCCTACATCGGTTTGTAGCCTTTGATGGAAGTATTCTAAATACGCCTTCATATGTGGAGAAAATTAAAAATCAAAATTTACACCATAGTTCCGCTATTGACTATATCATTGTCACTGTTCCTTCGTTAAAAAGTGAAGCAGAAAGATTGGCAAATTACCATGCCACAAAACAAGAGTACAAAGCTTTAGTAGTGACTACACAAGAAATTTATAATGAATTTTCGTCTGGAACACAGGATTTATGCGCCATACGTGATTTCGTAAAAATGTATTATGACAAAGCAAATTTAAATGAAATACCGAAGTACTTATTGCTTTTTGGAGATGCCTCCTACGATTATAAGAATAGAATAAGCAATAACACAAATGTAGTTCCGGTATATGAAACGATTGAAAGTGTTAGTAAAACAAGAGGTTATTGCACGGATGATTTTTTTGGATTTTTAGATGATAATGAAGATATCAATAATTATAGTGGATCGCAAATCAATACGTTGGATATTGGCATTGGTCGCTTCCCAGTTACGACTAGCAGCGCCGCCGCCGACATCATCAACAAGATTATGATTTATGATAGTCCAGCTTCATTTGGCCCTTGGAAAAATACACTCACCTTCAGTGCCGATGATCAAGATTCAGATTTACATTTAAGTGATGCAGAAAGTATTGAAAAAACAATTCGAGATTCGCTACCTGTATATAATAATTATAAGATTTATGTCGATGGTTATGTACAACAATCAACACCAGCAGGTCCTCGTTCTCCAGATGCGAATAAAGCGGTTGTTGCCCAACTGTATAATGGTACATTTTTAATGAATTATAATGGTCATGGTGGTCCAGGTGGATGGTGCGAAGAGCGCATTTTTTCAATGGACGATATCAACAATACCAAAAACCTAAATCGATTACCGCTTTTCATTACTGCCACTTGTGATTTTGCACCGTTCGACAATCCTGCTGTATTATCTGCTGGTGAAATTTTATTACTCAAACCAGATGGTGGTGGAATTGCATTGATGACCACAACACAATTGGTCTTTGCGTATCAGAATCAAATCATGAATAATAATTATGCGAAAGTAGGTTTCAAATTAAATAGCAATAATAAATACCCAACTTTGGGTGATGCGTATAGACTTTCAAAAAATATTCGCTATATCAATTATTTGGATATAGATAATGCGGCAAATTTTAGAAAATTCGCTCTACTTGGCGATCCTGCTTTGACATTGGCTTTTCCAAAGCATAAAGTATTTACTGACAGTGTAAATGGCATTTCTATTTCAAATGCAATAGATACTTTAAAAGCGCTAAACAAATATACGATTAGTGGCCACGTAGAAGATATCAAAGGAAATATTTTAAATAATTATAATGGCGTTGTGTATCCAGTAATATTTGATAAGCCGAAAAAATTAACGACTCTACAAAATGATCCTGATAGTCCTAAAAAAGATTACTATGTACAGAATAATGCTTTATACAAAGGAAAAGCAACCGTCAAGAACGGTAAATTCACCTTCACTTTTGTAGTACCTAAAGACATTAATTATGATATTGCAAAAGGAAAAATAAGTTATTATGCAAACAATGGGACAGAAGATGCTAGTGGATATGATGCTACCATTTATGTAGGTGGAAGTACTACCAATCCCAATACTGACAATGCTGGACCAATTATTAAACCTTATTTGAATGATGAAAAATTTGCAAATGGTGGCATTACGACATCCAATTCCACTTTGCTAGTTAAATTATTTGATGACAATGGAATTAATTATACTGGCAATTCGATAGGCCATGACATTACGGCTAAGCTGGATGGAAATGCACAAACAACTTATGTGCTGAATAATTTCTTTGAAGCCGAATTGGATGACTATAGAGCTGGTACCGTGAAATTTCCATTGAATGATTTGACTGAAGGTGAACATACCATTGTCATTAAGGCTTGGGATATTTTCAACAATTCTTCAGAAGCCGTACTGCATTTTGTGGTTGTAAATTCTACAAAAGGGAAATTAGCTAGAGTATATAATTACCCGAATCCTTTTACAACGCATACAGAATTTATGTTTGAGCATAACTTACCCAATCAAAACCTCTCTGTAAATATTTCTATCTTTTCAATAACTGGTAAAATAGTTAAGCAAATACATACCACGATAAATTCAGAAGGAGTTCGTGTCAATGGAATAGCATGGGATGGGAAAGATAGTTATGGCGACAAATTAGGGAAAGGCGTTTATTTATATAAGCTTTCTGTAAAAGCAGCAAATGGATTTTCAGACCAAGTCATTCAAAAATTAGTGGTACTTCAATAAATACTAAAATTTTTATGCTATACTAAAATGGTAATGAAAATATTTTGGGCGGCACTCACGTCCTGACGATGAATGGCAGGATCTGTTTCCGCACAAAGCAATGGAAAACGGACTATCCGTTCCAATCTTTTTGCTTCAAGGCAAGCACAAAGGATTTCCACTACTATCGTTGCCGCAATACATGAACCATAGAAGATGAATAGTATAGCGTATTTCTCAACTAAAAAATAAATGCGAATGTTATGTTTTTATCATTGCATTTTTAGTTTAACATTTTTTACTATATTTGCTCGCGTATTAAATTTAACACCCTAGCTTATTGAATTTATATCTACTTCAACAAAACAACTCATCAATGACTTTTAGTAAATTAAAACTAAGCATGTGTTTGGCATTGCTTGCTTCTGCGTTTGAAGGTATTGCCCAAACTGGCTTGAACGGATCGGACAATCAATATAATACAATTACTACCGCTGTACCTTTTATGCGCATCAGCCCAGATGCACGTTCTGGCGCAATGGGTGATGTAGGTATTGCGATTAGTCCAGATGCGAATTCGCAATTTTGGAATGTATCTAAATTAGCCATGGCAGAAAAAGAACTTGGGTTTTCTGTAACCTATACCCCATGGTTGAAGGATTTAGTGCCAGATATTTTCTTAGCTTATATTTCTGGTTATGC
>CANJRV010000114.1 GCA_947476825.1 Bacteroidota bacterium
GGCATTGTCAACAGATTCAGGAGTTGATAAATCTTCAAAACCACGGCTTGTTAATTCGGCCTTCATGGGTAATACTATTTCTGCTGGATACATGATTATTTTATTTTGTGGGCAAAAGTAATGCAAATAATGTTTGTATAAATTTCAAAATGGAAGAAATAATGGACTAAGTTTTTTGCGGTTTCTTTTTTGCCGCAGGAAATAATACATTATTTAAAATTAATCGATAGCCTGGTGAGTTGGGATGTAAACTTAAATCTGTAGGTGGGTCGCCAACTTGGTGTTGATAGTCTTCTGGGTCGTGGCCTCCGTAAAATGTCCAAGTGCCTTTGCCTAGATCGCCATGGATATAACGCGCTTCGTTTACCGATTTATTTTCACCCATAATCAATGAACTACTTTTTAAAACTCGATCATTGAATGAGGTTGTTTGTCCCATAAAACCTTTAATGGTGGTTGTATGATTTTGACAAAGCATACTTGGTATTGGGTCAAATTTGGCAGAAAAAGTAAAGAGGGTAAAATAATCTGATTTCATAGGCACCTTACGCGTCATAGTTGCATCAATATCTGAATATTCATACTCCATAGGATTATTTACCAATTTGAAATCTTTGAATGCCAAACATTGATTGAAATCTAATTCTTTTTGCGCATTTGGATTGGCTGCATCATGATCAAAAATGGCATCGCAAATATCAGTGCCTTCGGCTGCTAATGCAATGTCGTAGCTATCTGTAGCGCTACACATCGCAAATAAATATCCACCACCAATCACAAAGTTTTTTATTTTTTTTGCCACTGCCAATTTCAATTGGGATACCTTGTTGAACCCACGTTTTTTCGCCATGGCTTCATTACTTTTCACATCTTCAATATACCAAGGGAAGGTATTATAGCCGGCATAAAATTTACCATATTGACCTGTAAAATCTTCGTGGTGTAAATGTAGCCAATCGTATTTTACCAATTTGTCATCGAGTAATTCATCATCATATACTTTCTCAAATGGGATTTCAGCATAAGTCAACACCATAGTAACCGCATCATCCCAAGGTAATTTATTGTTAGGCGTATATACGGCGATCTTCGGTGCTTTTTCTAAACGTACTATGTCCATATTCGCATCAGGATCTGAAATTTCTTGCAGTATAGCCGTGTATTTTGCTTCGGGTGTTACCTCATAACTTACATCTCGTATTTTACATTCATTTTCAAAAGCAGTGCTATAATCAAAAGCGAAACTGCCTCCACGATAATTTAATAACCAATCAATTTTTTGATTTTGTGTCAAGATATAATAGGCTATACCATAAGCTTTCAAATGATTTTTTTGCGTGCTCTCATCCATTGGTATCAATAGTTTTAGTCCATAAGAATGTAAAGCAAAGCAAGTAAAAAATAGAAGGAATGGAATTTTGCGCATGGATAATTTTTTGAATGTCAAATGTAGTAGATGCACAGAAAGTGCATTGTTAATTAATTATAATATTCGCCGTTGTAAAATAATTTAAAAGCATTGTAGCCAACTTTATATTGCAATACATCATAATCGAGTCGCATAGATTGTAAGGTCATAGAGGTTACATCATATACTTTGCCTTGTGAAAATAATCGGAGTTGACCAGATTTGTTGATGTATGCCATGGAATTATAGCCTATTTCCATTTTGGATGGATAATAATTGTCAATCATGGTTTGTTCGCCAGCATAAAACATTTTAAAATAGCCATTCAAATCTTCAAAGGCAATTACACGATCGGCAACATGATATTTGGGTTCGTAATATCCGATGGTGTACAAATTGCCATCATAGAAAATTTTGAAATAACCGTCATTACTTTGAAACGCAACCAAATCGTCGCCAACCATAAAAGACTTTGGCGCAAAAGGGTCTATCGTATAGGATTGACCCTTGTAATATATTTTAAATTGGTTGTTGATATCGATGTAGGCAACGGTATTGCGACCTACCTTAAACTCCTTCACCGCTTGACTTTCCAAGGTTTCTACTTCATGGTTGTAGAACACTTTGAATTGATCATTGTAGTTGATGTATGCGCCAATATTATCAGACACTTTTACGGTGCTATCAAAAGTGAAGTCGGTTGAACTGACAGAAAGATAAGTTTCTAACTCGGTAATTTTTCCATTATAATAGCCATTAAAAGAAGATTGATTTATGTCGTAAAATAACACAACGCTGTCGCCAAAAGCAAAGCGATTACACAGCTTAGACAAGAGCACAACATCACTACCATCTAATATGGAAATGGAATTTGCACTTCGATACAACACTATATTGTCGGATATGTCATATTGTGTAGTAAACAAATCGCTGATAGGGGTTACCATACCATCGCGGTAAATTTTGAAGATGCGGGAATTGTCGATATACGCTACTGCACCTCTACCGACTTTATAACTGATAGGCTCTACACCTTCAATGCGGTGCATGGCGCCATTGTCGAAAACGTAAAATTCATTGCGCACATTGGTGAAGGCAGAAAAAGGTTGTGCGACAGAAACCAAACTTTGAAGAAGTAAAAGCGCAAGAAATATTTTTTTCATTATGGGTAAACGAAAGTGTGAAAAATGAGGACTTGTAAATGTAGGAAAATAATGGATAAATAGAACGCAAACAAAAATGATTTATTGTTTACTTCTTTAAGAAGGAGTAAGGCATAAGGAATAAGGGGTAAGGCGTCAGGGGTAAGGCGTAAGGCGTAAGTCGTAAGGTATAAGCCATAAGGTATAATGCGTAAGGCGTATGGCGTAAGTCGTAAGGTATAAGTCGTAAGGTATAAGTCGTAAGGCGTAAGGCGTAAGTCATACGTAAATAGTTAAAGGTAGTCGGTTTTGCAATTTGGCATTCACAATTGAGCATTTACAATTAAGCATTTACATTTCTCAATTAAGCATTTGTAAATACCCATTTTGTATTACTTTTGCGACCCCATGCAAACTTTTACACTTACATCCGATTTTGGTTTACAAAGTCACGCCGCTGCCAGTGTAAAGGGAAAGATATTAAGCGCATTTTCCCCTTGTAACATAATTGATGTATCACATAGCATCACACCGTACAATTTGCAACAAGCGGTATACATTTTTAAGAACGCGTATATTCATTTTCCAATAGATACTTTTCATTTTATACTCAATGATTTATATGCAGACAAAGGACAAAAGTTGTTGTATGTGTATGAAAATAACCAACATATTTTTTGTGCCGATAATGGTTTTCTAACTCTATTATTCGACAATAAACCTATTCAATTATTTAGGTTGATCGATAAAATAGAAGAGTATAATTACTTGCAGATTGCAGATTTATTTATTCTGAATGCTGGTTTACTAACACATCAAAACAAATCGGGTATTGCGAATATAGATGTAAACGATATTGTGGTGAAACACCATAATAATCCATATTACAGACACAATACATTAGAAACACAAGTGCTGTATATTGATATTTACGGCAACGTAATTTTGAATGTGACGCAACGACAAATTGAAGAAGTGGCTCAAGGAAGATCGTTTAAAATTCTCTTCATGCGAAATGAAGAAATAAATACCGTGAGCAAACATTATAATGATGTACCAGAAGGGAATAAACTATGTTTGTTTAATACAACTGGTCATCTTGAAATAGCGGTAAATAAAGGTCATGCTGCTAGTTTATTTGGATTCCAAGGTGGTAGTGATAGGAGCCTATTTTATAATAATATTAAATTGTTTTTTGAATGATGCGCATTGTCAAATTAAGTTTTCATGACGAATATATAGCCTCGTTTCAAACGCTATTTGAAAACAGAAAAGAAAGAATCAGACAGTTTCCTGGATGCACTTATTTGTCCTTATTACAAGACACCAACGACCAAGGTGTCTTTTATACATATAGTCTTTGGCAAGAGGAAACTGATTTAGAATCTTATCGCGTTTCAGCATTATTTCAAGAAACATGGGCTATTGTCAAACAATGGTTTAAAGCAGCGCCAGAAGCATTTTCAGCCAATCCATTAATTGAAATATTATGAAGACTTCTTTTTTTTATGCCAATGAAGAGTCGGAATTGCAAGTTTACTTAGCCAGTAAAAATTACCAACAAATTGTTTGTATTGCCGATGCGCATACTAATGGTTTTTGTATGCCCATTGTCAAAAAAATATTCCCTTTTTTACAAACCACTGCACAGATAATAATTCCTGAGGGGGAACAAAATAAAAATATTTCTACCTGCATTTATGTTTGGCATGAAATGGAAAAGATGCAGCTTGAAAAAAATACCTTATTGGTTTGTGTCGGCGGTGGCATGCTAAGTGATTTGGCTGGTTTTGTTGCATCGACTTACAAACGGGGTATAGACACAATGCTCATTCCAACCACTTTGTTGTCTATGGTTGATGCTTGCATCGGTGGTAAAACTGCCATTGATTTTAGTGGTAATAAAAATAATATTGGTACATATCACTTGCCAATTGCTTGTTATGTACATCCGATTTTTTTGCACACCTTGCCAGAACGAATTTTGCAATCTGGCATTGGCGAAATGATGAAGCATGCTTTACTTTCTTCAACAGACAAGTGGCATACCTATCGCACATTGAAAATTGAAGATTTTTATAGCAAAGAAAAAATTAGAGAATCTGTTGAGTTTAAAAATAACATTGTTGAGCAAGATTTGCATGATGCAAGCCTAAGACAATCACTAAATTTTGCGCATTCCATTGCACATGCTATTGAAAGTTATTCTCTGCAAGGTGCTATACCACTGTATCATGGTGAGGCGGTCTTGTTTGGTATACGTCATGAGTTAATTTTGAGTCACCTTATTTTTCAATTGCCGTATTCTATTATTTCAGATTATGCGCAATGGTTACAACAATGTTTTCCTGAGCTACAATTTAATTATACCTTACTCGATATTCAATCTTTTTTACAGCAAGATAAAAAAAATAGAAATGGCTATAGAATGAGTTTGTTGAAAGAAATTGGTGTATGTGAGACGCAAGTGCGTGTCAGTGAAGCGCAACTGCAAGAATCTTTTAAGCTATTATGATCCTACAATATAATCGAAGCAGTTTACAAGGAGAAGTGCATTTGCCAACTTCAAAAAGTATGAGCAACCGGGCTTTGATTATACAAGCCTTAGCAGAAAATAAAATTACGATGGAGAATTTATCTTCTGCAAATGATACTGTTTTATTGCAAAATTTATTGCATCAAATCCAACATCATTATAGTGATGGGATGGAAATTGATGTACAAGATGCTGGTACAAGTTTCCGTTTTCTACTTGCTTATTTATCGATTCAAGAGGGAAAAAAATTTGTGCTTACAGGTACAAAACGAATGCAAGAAAGACCCATCGCGGCTTTAGTGAATGCACTTCGAGATTTGGGTGCTGATATTGAATATGTCCATCATCAGGAGTTTCCACCTTTAATAATTCATGGTAAAAAGTTAAGTGGGCATGAGGTCCTTATTCATGCCAATGATTCGAGTCAGTTTGTTTCTGCATTGTGTTTGATAGCACCTGTTTTGCCACAAGGATTGTGTATTCAAATAGCAGATCAATTAGTTTCTGATTCCTATGTTTATATGACATTGGACATGATGAAGCAAGCAGGAATCTCCTTTGTTTTTGAGGGAAATAAAATAAATATTCCACCGCAAACCTATGCTGAAACACTCTTTGAGATAGAAGCCGATTGGAGCAGTGCTTCTTTTTTTTATGCAATGGCTATGTTGATACCTGAAACTTCATTAACTCTGCATGGCTTACGATTGCCCAGTCTACAAGGGGATGCAAACATTGTTTCGATAGCTAAAAATTTTGGTGTAGAAACAACAAGTACACCACATTCAATACAAATTAAAAGCCCAGAAGTTGTGCAAACAAAAGCAATGCAATTGGATGTGCAATCCTTTCCGGATATGGCAATTCCACTCCTTGTTGCTTGTGCCATTCGATATCCAGAAACAGTTTTTACAGGCATACAACACCTCGTACATAAAGAGAGTAATCGTTTGTTGGCCTTACAAACGGAATTAAAAAAAGTGAATTGTATACTTCATTATGAGAAGGATCTATTGCGATTCGAAGGTTCATTTATACCATCAACTAATTCACAAGTTTTATCCTTTCAAACCTATCATGACCATCGTTTAGCCATGTCCTTTTCCTTTTTTGCCTTACTCGGATATACAGTAGAATTGGATGATGCAGACTGTGTATGCAAATCATTCCCAAATTTTTGGGAGGAGTTGAAGGGGCTGGGAGTGCAGGTAGTTAGTAGTTATAGGCGCTAGGCATAAGGCGTAAGGCGTAAGTAGTTATTAGTGAGAACCACGAAAAAAAGAAATCACACGTACCATCACGAAACCATAGCCCTGAAAGGGTGACATAAAAAAGCGAGGGGTAAAGCCCCTCGCTGAAAGTAGTGAGTAGTTAGAAGTGAGACATGTGTTGTCACTAGTGAGAACCACAAAAAAAGAAAGCGAATAAAAAGGGAATTACACCGACTCCTGAAAGGGTGACATAAAAAAGCGAGGGGTATAGTCCCTCGCTCAAAGTAGTTAGTAATTAGCAGTTAGTATGGAGAGAAAATCCAATATTCAATTAGAATAATAAGGATTTTCTAATCTTCAAATTTTCAAATTTCGAATCAGAATTACAAAGAAAGTGTACTCAACACTTCATTCATATTGCGCACGGCATCTGCTGATTTTGCAAATGCTGCTTGTTCGCTTTCGTTCAATGAATAATCAACTATTTTTTCCCAGCCATTGCGACCAACGACAACAGGAACGCCTAAGCAAATATCTTTTTGTCCATATTCGCCATCCAAAGAAACGCAACAAGGAATCATTCTGCGTTCGTTGCGTAAAATAGTTTGAACCAACATAGCACCTGCTGCACCTGGCGCGTACCAAGCACTTGTGCCTAATAAACCAGTAAGGGTTGCACCACCAACCATTGTATCGGCAGCTACTTTAGCCAATGTTGCTTCGTCTGCAAAGTGTGATACAGGCAAGCCCATATACGTAGCTAAACGAGTTAAAGGAATCATAGTTGTATCACCATGACCGCCAATTACATTTGCTTGAATATCATTAGGAGAACAGTTCAATGCTTTACTCAAATTATAACGGAAGCGAGCACTATCCAAAATACCGCCCATACCAATAATTTTATGTTTAGAAATACCAGTGCTTTGTAAGGCAAGGTAAGTCATAGTATCCATCGGATTGGAGATGACGATGATAATCGCATCTGGAGAATGTTGCAAAATATTTTGAGAAACACCTTTTACAATACCAGCATTGATACCGATCAACTCTTCACGAGTCATGCCTGGCTTACGTGGAATACCCGAAGTAATTACCACTACATCTGTACCAGCAGTTTTAGAATAATCGTTGGTGCTACCTGTAATTTTGGTGTCGAAGCCTTCAAGCTGTGCTGTCTGCATCAAGTCCATGGCTTTGCCTTCAGCGAAACCTTCTTTAATATCTACTATTACCACTTCATCACACAATTGTTTGCGTGCAATATTGTCTGCACATGTTGCGCCTACTGCGCCTGCACCTACTACTGTTACTTTCATTTTTATATTTTTTTAGGTTTAGGGAAATAAAATAATGGCGCAAAAGTAAAGCACACATTTGAAAATATGCAGACTATTTTTTGAGGGGGTTTGATGATTTGGATTTGGCGGAAAAAAGGATACATTTGTGAGGGGGGGATTAATTTGGTTCAATTGAATTATTTTAATTTCTTTAGCGTGTGATAAATTTTAAGCAATAGCATTAGAACAACAACGGAAAATAAATTACTACTATGATTGACACGTTAGCACTGATTCCTGGATGTATTTTATATGTTGTTGTTTGTACGCTAGGCTTTCTCAAAAAACTTCGTAACGACAGAATTATATTTATTTTAATAAATGCGACTGGGCTAATATCGGTATATGCGATTTTTTTAAAAATTCAAGGTTTGCCTTTTGTGGGTCGCGTAAGGGGATCGGATGCTTTATTTATACCTTTTATATATGTGTTGACTTATGCAGTTTTACGACATTTTTATAAACAAACTTACAACCGTGAACCAACCTATAATAGAACGGATTGGTATGATCCTGATGAAGGGAGAGAGCAGAATTTTTTCGATGTCGCTGTTTTTATTTTGCCAATGGCTTTTTCTATTTTTTTTCCTGTATTATTGAATTATATCTGGCAATAACTAACTAGACTTTAACTTGACAGTTTTATTCCTTTTCATTGGAATGCACTACTACTTTAATCATTTTCTCGAAAAAATGTTTGTGTGATACACATTTGTTTGCAAGGCAAAAGCAAATTGTATATTTCTCCTAGCAAAAGGATGGAAATTTGCAGGCGCTGAGGTTTTACAAAATAATTTCTACTCACACTTCAATTATTTGGATTTAAAGAATTAATCGATAAATTTCTACAGTTATATAAAAAATATGCCTCGTAATGAATGAATTATTTCCGTTTAGAAATTAGTAAATTGGTTCTTTAGAAAAAATATTAAATGATTCTGTCGAAGTCTGCCACAACGTAAGCTGGTTATGTAGCTACTAGTTTACTTTGTATTCTAAACTAAGAATATGAACATACTAGATTTCAGTACACTCTACACTGACAATGAAAGTTGTATAACCCATTTCCGAAAAGAAA
>CANJRV010000115.1 GCA_947476825.1 Bacteroidota bacterium
GACTTTGCGACAGATGCGAGTGATTTCTTAATCATGGATGCGGATATACAAAGCTTTAATAGTGGCTATATTAATACAGATTTGAATGGCGATGGAGCAACAGATGCGAGTGATTTCTTGATCTTGGATGGTAATATCCAAAGCTTCATAGGTGCAATTATTCTGCCATAAGCAAAGTAATTAAGGCACTAAAATGTATTAAAAGACTATCCTCGTCAGAATGGATAGTCTTTTTTTGTACAATATCAATAATATTTTGGTTGGAAGTGTTGTCGTTCAAGCATACCATGAATAAATGGCATTAGTCAAATTTTTGAATTCAAAAAAGCAGCAAAATCCAAGAGCGTTCATCATAGCAATTGCAGAATATTGGACAGCGTTTTATTCTTTATTTGGTATTGCTTTCTTCCCAATTATTAGAAAAACCAAATTTTTTATGTTAATTGAAAAAGATTTCTTTATTTTGTCCGCTTCAGTTGAAGTCAATAATAGTCTTCAACCAAAATTTATATAAAGATTTTTTAAAACAAAAACAATATTCATCATGACAAACATTTCTGCACAATTAAGCAATGTGAAAACACGTGGAATGAGACTCAGTTTCATTCTATTTTTTTTATTAGGAAGCCTTCTGCGTTCTGATGCTCAACTTGTGAATATACCAGTAACTGGTTTCAATGATGATATTGTAGCGAATGGAACAGGAGCTACCAATACCGCTACTACTGGTTCGCTGGCTGGAATGGTAAGCCAACCAACAATTGGTACGGATGGTAATGGTCCAGGTGCTTACACCCTTATTGATGCTACCTATAAATGGTATTCAGGTAGTACAGCCCCAACTTGCTTTATGCCTACAGGCGGTGCTGTTCCAAGTGCATTAACATCTGGGTTGACCTATCAGCTTCAAAGTTATTCAGCAAATAATGTGTTGACCATTGCAAGTAATACTTACACAGGATCTGTATGGCCTACAACCGGCACACTTACTCTGACAACTCCTACCAGTTATAGTAACTTATATGTATTATATGAATCTGTGTTGAATACCACAGGACCAACAATAACCGCTACAGTTACTTTTACAGATGCTACCACGCAAGTGTTTGCAGCTAATTCAGTCGTTAACTGGTTTACTGCAACCAATGTGGCTTATACATCTTCTATCAGCAGAACGAATAATGCGGCCCCTGGTAATTTGCAAGCTTGCGGTGGTGGTCCTTATTTATTTCAATTAAATTTACCAATAAGCGCAGGTAATTATTCTAAATTAGTACAAAGTATTTCTTTCAACTGGTCAGCCGCTACAGGAGCTGCTGTAAATACAGTTAATTATTTTCATGCCTTTGCAGTTGGTGGAAATTCACCTTGTGTATCAACTCCAGCTCCAGGCAATACAATTGCATCGGTAGGCGCAGCTTGTCCTAGTGTTAATTTTACTTTGTCAACACAAAATTCAGCAGCAGGTGGTTCAACTTTTCAATGGCAATCGTCAGCAAATGGTACTACATGGACTAACATTTCTGGGGCAACTGCTTCAACACTTTCTACTTCTCAAACTACAGCTACCTATTATCAATGTTTAGTTACTTGCCCTACTGGTCCAAGCACTGGAACTTCAACTCCGTTATTAATGAATATGGCTGCATCCAATACATGTTATTGCGTACCAACTACCACAGGAGCGACCACATATTATATTAGTAACTTTCTAACTACTGGAGGTATAACCAATATCAACAATAGCTCGGGGGCTGGCACTGCAACTGGTTATCAAAACTTTTTTTCTACCGCTAGTATGTCTGCAATGCAGAGTACAACAGTTAATTTCAGTATAAGTTTGTCAACTGGTACTTTTGGAAAGGCCATCTGGATTGATTGGAATCAGAATGGTACTTTTGATGCAAGCGAGCAAGTTGCATCTA
The DNA here is from genome assembly GCA_947476825.1 of Bacteroidota bacterium. Classification (GTDB taxonomy): domain Bacteria; phylum Bacteroidota; class Bacteroidia; order Chitinophagales; family Chitinophagaceae; genus OLB11. Next base: position 1,926 of record CANJRV010000115.1, read on the forward strand.
GTACAGCTTATGTCGGCTCACCAATAACGGGAAGTTTTACTGTACCAATAACTGCAACCCCAGGTATAACTCGTATGCGTATTCTTGCAAGTTTTACGCCTAGTAACCCAAGTAATCCTTGCGCCAATACTGGTTCGGGCGAGTTCGAAGATTATGCCTTCACGGTTGTTGCACTTCCTGTTTGTTCTGGAACACCTGCTCCAGGAAATACCGTTGCATCTACAAACCCTGCATGTGCATCAACAGCATTTACTTTGTCATTACAAAACACATTACTTTTTTCAGGCTTAACCTATCAATGGCAATCTTCACCTGATGGAATTACATGGTCTAACATTACGGGAGGAACTTCTTTCACATATAGTGCTACGCAAACAACACCAACTTATTATCAATGTTTAGTAACTTGCTCAACAGGACCTAGCACAACAATATCTACACCATTATTGGTAACATTAGCATCTCCATTAAATGGAACTTACACTATTAACAGTGGAGCAGCATCAGGAGGAACAAACTTTCAAACATTTACCGCATTAAAAACTTTATTGAATTGTGTAGGAGTTACTGGACCTGTGGTAGTAAACGTTGTTTCTGGAACAGGACCTTACAATGAGCAGATAGAATTTGGTGTTATACCTGGTGCTTCTGCTACCAATACGGTAACTATTAATGGTAATGGAAATACACTAACTTTTGCTAATGGTACTACAACGGCGCCTAGTACTTTAGTTTTGAATGGTACAGATTATATGCGTGTAAATAATTTAATTGTTTCAGCAACAAATGCAACGTTTGCCTTTGCTTGTCATCTTTGGAATCAAGCAGATAATAATACTTTTACAGGTTGTACCTTTAATGTACCTGCTAATAATACAGCGACTACTTGCGTACCTTTTTCGTGTAGTGGATCCGCTACATCAGCAACTACTGCTGGTCTTTCTGGAAATAATAATAAATTGGATGGCTGTACTATGTTTAGTGGATATTATAATACTTGTTTCGTAGGTAATTCTGCTGGAGTTAACACAGGCAACCAAGTGATTAACTGTAACTTGAGAGATCCATATTTCTATGGGTCTTACAATTTATACCAAAATGGATTAATCATTTCAGGTAATACCATTGAGAGACCAACTCGTACTACATTAACTACCTTTTATGGTATTTATTTAAGTACAGGAATGACTAATACTTTGATTGAAAAAAATAGAATTCGCAATCCATTTAGCACATTACTTACAAGTACTTCAATAGCCTATGGTATCAGTATTGTAGCTGCAGCCACGGCTGGTAATGAAAATATGATTTACAATAATCTTATTTCAGATTTTAAAAGCAATGGAACAATCTATGGGATTTCTCTATCCGGTGGTACTTATACAAAAGTATATCACAATACAATTTCATTTGATTACACGGCTTCATCTGGTACAACAACAACTTATGGTATTAATCTTCCATCTACTGGTGTAATTATCAAAAATAATATCATTACGATTACACGAGGTGGTTCTACTGCTAAATATTGTTTATATTTGACAGGTGCAGGTGCAGTTTCCAATAATAATAATCTTTATGTGAGTGGAGCCGGAAATAATGTTGGATATTATAATGCAGCTTTTGCAACTTTAGCTGCTTGGAAAACAGCAAATGCAAGTGCCTATGATCAACAATCTTTGAGTGTGGATCCAATTTATGCTGCACCGATTACCAATGACTATACACCATCTGGTGCCGGTTCTACATCTTTAAATGATATTGGTCAAGCATTAGGCATTACATCCGATATCCTTAATGCACCTCGTTCTACTACAACGCCTGATCCAGGTGCATATGAATTTAATGTAGGTGGTTGTTCTGGAGCACCAACTGCAGGAACTGCTTCTTCTACTATTAATCCATCTTGTCCGAATACAAATTTTACATTATTTTTAACTGGAACATCTCTTGGTTCTGGTCTTACTTACCAATGGGAGTCATCGCCTGATGATTTTACGTGGACACCAATAAGTGGTGCTACTGCAAGTACGTTGACCACCAATCATGTTACCTCTACTTATTATCATTGCGTAGTAGTTTGTAATGGTGGTTTTCAAGATGTGAGTGCTAGTGTTTTAGTAGTTACAACTGCAATTCCTTTATCTGGATTGTATACCATTAATAGTGGTGCTGCAACAGGTGGCACAAATTACCAAAGTTTCACAGCTTTAGCTGCTGCATTAAATTGTGCTGGCGTTTCTGGTCCAGTTACAGTGGATGTAGTTGCAGGTAGTGGGCCTTATACAGAACAAGTTGAATTTACGCAATTCCCTGGTTCATCTGCAAGCAATACAGTGACGATAAATGGTAATGGAAATACCCTAACATTTGCGAATGGTACCACTACTGCACCACATACTTTGATGTTGACAGGTACTGATTATATGTCTGTCAATAATTTAATTGTTGAAGGTACAAATGCAACATATGCATTAGCTTGTCACCTTTGGAACGATGCAAATAATAATACGTTTACTGGTTGTACATTTAATGTACCAGCAAATTGTACAAGCAGCATACAAGTTCCTTTCTCTTTAAGCGGTTCACCTACTTCTGCTACAACATCAGGACCATCTGGTAATAATAATATCATTGATGGTTGTACCATGTTTAGTGGATATTATAATACTTGTATAGTTGGTAATTCTGGTTTAGTAAATACTGGAAACCAAGTTAAAAACAGTAATTTAAAAGATTATTATTTTTATGGTTCTTATAACTTGTATAATAACGGAACCGTTATTTCAAATAATATAATTGAGCGACCAACAAGAACTGCATTGTCTACATTCTATGGCGTTTACATAAGTACAGGTTGTACAAATATGTTGGTGGAAAAAAATAGAATTAGAAGAGGATTTGGTTCAACACCAAATTTCTCAGGTACTGCTTATTGTATTTATGACTTAGTATCTGCTTCAGTGGGCAATGAGAATAAATTCTATAATAATGTTATTTCTGATTTTACGAATGGAGGCACTGGAACTATTTACGGTATGTATTTACTAGGAGCTTCTTATGTGAAAGTTTACCATAATACAATATCTCTAGATAACGCTACAAGCAATATGACTGGTACGGTTTATGGAATTTATTCTTCAGGTACCGCTGGTATTGATATTAAAAACAATAATATCAGTATCACGCAAGGTGGTGCTTCTACGAAATATTGTTTATACTTTACCTTTGCTGGTACTTTATGTAATTATAATAATTTATACATGAATGCGCCAGCTGGTACAAATGTGATTGGCTATTATTTAGTAAATTACAGCACATTGGCTGCATGGCAAGCTGCGAATTCCCTTGCTTGGGATCAACAAAGTGTTTCTTCTGATCCTTTATTTGTAGCTGCTGGCTCTTATGATTATACGTCAAATGCCGCTGCAGTTAATGATTTGGGTACTCCACTTGCTGCAGTAACTACAGATATTAATAATGTAACACGTTCTACTACAACTCCAGATATGGGAGCTTATGAATTTAGTGTGTTAACTTGTAATGGTACCCCAAATAATGGCACTGCTTTAGCATCATTGGTAAATGCATGTGGAGATCCATTTACATTGACTTTGTCTGGCGCAAGCTTAGGAGCAGGTATTACGTATCAATGGCAATCAGCGCCAGCAGGTAGTGGTAACTGGACCAATCTTGGACCTTCAAGTTTATCCTATTCCTATAGCACAACGCAAACTGTCGCAACAGATTATCAATGTATCACATCTTGTTCAAATGGTGGCTTCCCAGCTACATCTAGTACAGTAAGTGTAGGTCAAAATCCTTATACTTCATGTTATTGCACTCCAGTAGGTACAGGAACAACTTATTATATTACAAACTTTACTACAACTGGTGGTATAACTAATATAAACAATACTTCAGTTTTATCAACTAATGGTTATGGAGACTATACTACAACAGTACCAGCCGCTTCAGCCACACCTGGTACAACACTTGGTTTTACAGTTTCTTATGTTACTGGTACGCATGTAGTTGGTGTATGGGCAGACTGGAATCAGGATGGTGACTTTAATGATGCTAGTGAAACATGCTTTATTACTAGTTCCTATCAAACATCTCCATATTCTAATTCTTTCACAGTACCTATGTTTGCTTTGGCAGGAAATACACGTATGAGAGTTCGTACATTATTTATTAGCCCTGTGGATCCTTGCTCAACTTCAATTTATGGTGAAGCAGAAGACTATACTTTTAATGTAATTCCTTTAGTTGCGTGTGCAGGTGTTCCTGATCCAGCCACTATATTAGGTACTACTTCAGCATGTGTGGGAGTCAATTATACTTTGAGTTTGAGCACATCCTATCCATTTTCAAATATGACTTATCAATGGCAATCTTCACCAGATAACATTACTTATACAAATATAGCAGGTGCTACAAGTTTAACTCGCGTTGTTTCTCCTTCAACACCTACTTATTATCAATGCCTTGTAACTTGCACAAATAGTGGTCAAACTATGACTACTCCTGCAAAATATATTGCAATTACTCCAGCTACCCAATGCTATTGTATTCCAGTAGGAACAGGTACATCTTATTATATTACAAATTTTACTACAACTGGTGGTGTAACTAATATAAATAATACTTCAGGTTTATCTACTAACGGATATGGCGATTATTCAACATCAGTACCTGCTGCTTCAGCAGTTGTTGGTACAGTTATAAATTTCACTGCTACTTATGTCACTGGTACACATGTAGTGGGTGTTTGGATAGATTGGAATCAAGATGGAGATTTTAATGATGTGAATGAAACTTGTTTTATCACTACCACTTATCAAACTTCACCATTCAGTAGTTCGTTCACAGTACCTGCTGGAGCATTACCTGGTAGCACACGCATGCGTGTTCGTACTTTGTATATTAGCCCGGTTGATCCTTGCTCAACTTCAATTTACGGTGAAGCAGAAGATTATACATTTAATGTGATTGGGCCATGTACTAATTCCAATCCTGGAACTATCGTGAGTTCAACTTTAAATCCTTGTGAAGGAACTACCCAAGTTATAACTGCAACAGTACCAGTTACACAAGTTGGTACTACTTATCAATGGAAATCAAGTACAGTTTCTGGTGGACCATATACTAATGTTGTAGGTGGTTCAGGAGCAACAACGTCAAGTTATACAACAAGTGCTTCAACTCCTGGTACTGTTTTCTATGTATTGGAAACATCATGCGCCAATTGTGGTCCATGTAGTTCTTTATCTAATGAAGCAACAGTAACTACTTTAACAGTCCCTGCACCAATCGCTACCAATAGTTCACAATGCGGACCTGGTATTCCAACTGCTTCTGTAGCAACAAATGGTATTGGTGGTAATGGCTCATTCTTTTGGTATAACGCAGCTACTGGTGGTACTCTAGTTCAAAGTCCTCCTTACGGTCCATTGCAAACTTATTATACAAATAATTTTAGCACAGCAGTATTGACTAACTCATCTATTTCAGATAATGCAGTTATTACGGGTGGTGTATTACAATTAACTCCAGCAGTTACTTTATCTCAAGCTGGTGGATTAACAGTTAATGCGAGCGGTTATAATTCAGATAAATACCAAGTTGATTTTGATATTACCACTGGTGCTAATGGTTTAGCGGATGGTTTAAGTTATAGCTTTAGTGATGATGGTTCTGCAACTTCTGTTACGCCAACACCAGCAGAAATAGGAACTGGTTCTAAGCTTAGAATTGGCTTTGATGCTTATGGTGCAGGTGTCAGTGCTGCGGGAATATATTTAATTTACGGTACTACAATAACGGGCCCAGGTCAAACAGTAGGAACGAATGGTATACTTGGATATTCATCGGATATTTCATGGATTGGTGTTACGAATAAGCATGCAAAAATTGAGATTAATGCAGCTGGTCAAGTTAAATTGACCGTTGGTTCTACAGTTATTTTCAATAATGTTCAATTACCTACAACTTTTGCATCTACTGATAAATCTGCTTGGACACATATCATTAAAGCTCGTTCAGGTGGTGTAGCTGGTGCATTTGCAATAGATAATTTAGTAATTCAAGCTTCTAATACCGTTGCAGGTACTCCTACTTTTTTACAATCAATTAGTGCAACTACCACTGGTTATGTGAGTGAAAAAGGTACTAATGGATGTATGAGTCCTAGAACACCTATCACAGCAACAGTTAATCCATTGGTTACAGCTGGTATTACCAATAATACTGGTGCTACTGTTATCTCTTGTGCAAATACATCGATTAATGTAACAGCAACTGGTGGTACAAGTTATGCATGGTCTGGTGGCTCTACGCCAACTACTGCTGCGAATAGCTTTACATCTGCTGGTACTTATACAGTTACTGC
>CANJRV010000116.1 GCA_947476825.1 Bacteroidota bacterium
ACTTGGCTTGCATACAGTCAATTCGAAAATGTACTAGCAGAAGAAAATGTTCAAGGATGGAAAAACAATTTAAACGATGACAATACCTACTTAAGTTTATTACAAACATCTACTTGTTTTGTTTGTGAAAATGAAAATAAAATTATTGGTTCTGCATTTTTAATTCCACATGGAAATCCTTTCAAGTGGTTTGATGCCAATTGCGCTTACATTCGCTTAGTAGCAGTGCATCCTGATTTTGAAGGAAATGGCATAGGCAAAAAGTTGACGCAACTCTGCATTGACCGAGCAAAGGAAATGAATGAAAAAGTAATTGCCTTACATACTTCCGAATTTCAACATGCAGCACGACATATCTATGAAAGTCTGGGGTTCGCTAAAATTAAAGACCTTGATTTGATGTTTGGCAAACAATATTATTTATATACACTTCAATTAGAATAGTGTTAAATTGATTGATAATTATGTTGGAGTAAAGGATTGGTTGATGAGTGAAAGACAGGCAGCATCAGTTCACCATTCTATTACAATTTTCAAACCTTAAAAATTTACAGTCCGCGCATTACCTTCGGAAAGCTCTATTTTATTTGAATGAAAATTGACACACCTTAAATTTACCAAAGAAAGCGAAGAATTAAATGTTGTGAACTTATTTTTATTATCTTTAATTCTTGTTAGAATGCTGAATTATTTTGTAATAAAAAAATTACTACCCTATGAGAAACAACCTAAAAGAATTTATCAGCACGAAAAATACCAATCCTGATTTTGATTGCATTCTATTATTTAGTGGCGGCAAGGACAGTTCTTATTTACTTTATTATCTCGCACAAGAATTAAATTTAAGGGTAATGACCTTTACTTTAGTTCATGATTTCCTACCTAAAGAAACAATTCAGAATATTGAAAATTTTGCTGCAAGATTTTCGAAGAAGCATATTAATATTGAGAACAAAACTTTAAGTCATTCAGGAAAACATTTTCTTGAAACATGGATTAATCAACCGGATGAGGCAAGTTTAATTACGCTGTGTACTGGTTGTAGAATGGGCTTAGTGAAACCCGTAATTGAAAATGCATTGAAAGAAAAAATAAATGTAGTAGTTGCTGCACACACTCCTTTCGAAGATACAAGTTATAAAATAAGTTTAGTTAATTACCCTCGTGGGAAAAAAGGGTTCATCTATTTCGCATTAGGCTATCTAAGATTGCTCATAAGGAATCCTAGTCTTCTCAGTGATATCAAAACCTTTATTCACCAATTAGAAGAATTTCATTATTATAAAAACAAAGATAATATTTTCAAAAATGCTGGTATCGAATATATAAAACCATTTTATACTGATATCGAATTTGATGAACATAAAGTGATAAAAAAACTTAAAGAATTAAATTGGATAAAATCCTCTTCCACCACCAAGACATCTATTTGGAGATCAGATTGTAACATGTATGCAATACGACATTACTTCTACAATCAAGTCGGTGGATATAATGAAAGCAAAGAATATTACGGAAATTTACTTCTTAACAATAAAATTAGTGAAGAATATTTCAATGAACAAAGTAATATTAATTATGCAAAGGAAGAAATAATGGATTTGCTAACAAACCTTGAATTATCTGAGTCATCATTAAATAAGTATCAGGACTTTTTAGGTAAGTATGCGAATGCTGATGTTCCGTATCCTTCTTGTTCAAGCTGTCAAAGAATCCCATAATATTTTTAGAAATTATAAACATGACGGTTGACGAGAAACAAAAAATAATTGAAGAGGAATTATTAAGTTATGATGATTGGGATGATCGAATTTCTTATATCATCGAAAAGGGATATGCGCTTCCAGAATACCCTTTACAATTTAAAACAAATGAATTTCTAATTAAAGAATGTCAATCCAAATTATGGATCTATTGCGAATGCAAGAATGAAATATGTTATTTTTTGGCGCATAGTGAAACAGTAATTACAAAAGGCATAGTAGCACTTTTTATTGAATTGTATTCAAATGTTACACCTACAGAAATATTGAATACACCTATAACCTTTCTTGAAAAAAGTGGGATGCTCAAATTATTCTCCAATAGAATTACAGGAATAAATGGACTTATTAAAACAATGCACCAATATGCTATCAACGCAAAATGAAATAAGAAATAAAGTGAATATCGAAAATTGTAGAAAAGACTTTCCAATTTTTAATGTTCCAGATAATGAAAACCTGGTTTACTTCGACAATGCATCTACAACACAAAAGCCTCATAAAGTTATAGAAACCATTACAGATTTTTATTGCCAAAATTATAGTAATATACATAGAGGACTTTATCCTTTATCCTTGAATGCCACAGAACAATATGAACATGCTAGAATAAACATACAACAGTTTATACATGCAAAAAGCAACAACGAAATACTATTTACGAAAGGCACAACAGAAGCTATTAATTTACTCGCATTCTGCCTGAGCGACAATCACTTAAAAAAAGGAGACGAAATAATTATTACCATACTTGAACACCACTCCAATATAGTACCCTGGCAAGTTATAGCCAACAAACTAGGCATAAAATTGGTATTTATTTATACAAATTCAGATGGTGATATTGACCTTGAAAAACTAAGTGAATACATCAACAATTCTACCAAACTAATTGCAATTACACATATATCCAATTCAATCGGTACAATTAATCCCATCGAAGATGTTATTCAAATGGCAAAACGAAAAAATGTTCTTGTACTAGTGGATGGTGCGCAAAGTGTTGGTCACATGCCTATTGATGTTCAAAAACTAAATTGTGACTTTTTTGTTTTCTCTGGTCATAAAATTTATGGCCCAACTGGTACAGGTGTATTGTATATAAAGGAAGAACATGTAGAAAAATTGAATCCTTATCAAACTGGAGGAAATCAAATAAAAACGGTGACAACTCATGGTACTGTTTATGCAGATTCTACTGCAAAGTTTGAACCTGGAACGCCAAACATTTCAGGATTTTTGGGGCTCTCTGCAGCAATTGATTACGTCAACACTATTGGTTTTGATGCGATCATGGAACATGAAAATGATCTAACAAAAACAATTCTTAAACGCTTAAATACATTTCCTCCTATATTAATTGCAGGGAATCCAAAAAATAGATCTGGCATAATTTCATTCAATATCCCTGGTATTCATCCAATGGATGCAGGCATACTCTTAGGTCAAAAAAATATTTGTGTTAGGACAGGTGTTCATTGCAATGAACCTTTGATGACGCATTTAAAACTTGATGGTACTATCCGTTTATCCATTGCTTTATATAATAACTACAACGACATTGACTTGTTTATTGAAAAATTAGCTTGGGTACAAGATTTATTAAGTAGACAGAAATAATTAAATGAATATCAAAATGGAAAAATGAGAACAATTTAATTAAAGATGCAAATGAATTACTTGAGTAGTAAATACCCTTTTTGCGAATATACCTCTTCTAATACATGCACTAGACGAAGAAATTTCAACACAATAGTAGATCCAATGCAGTTAATATTAGCGTCAATTTTTATATTAAAATTAGTATGACCTTATTTATTAATCCCTCTTTGGGCTTACATTTGCTGTAATGAGCAAGTCCATTATCGTCACAGGAGCACGTGAACATAATCTTAAAAATATTGATGTAAGTATTCCTAAAAATAAACTGACTGTCATCACTGGAATAAGTGGTAGCGGCAAATCTTCATTGGCATTCGACACCATACATGCCGAAGGTCAGCGCAGATATATGGAAAGTTTTTCGGCGTATGCTAGACAGTTTGTTGGCAGTATGGAAAGACCAGATGTTGACAAGATAGATGGACTTTCGCCAGTAGTTGCCATCGAACAAAAAACAACGAATAAAAGTCCACGATCTACTGTGGGAACCGTCACCGAAATTTATGATTTTTTACGTTTACTCTTTGCTCGGGCAGGCGAAGCATTCAGTTACAATACTGGCAAAAAAATGGTGCGTTATTCAGAGGAAGAAATGCTGGAGCATATTTTAACGAAGTTTAGCGATGAAAAAATAATCATACTGGCTCCTATAGTGAAAGGGCGTAAAGGACATTATCGTGAATTGTTTGAACAGTTTCGCAAACAAGGTTTTTTGAAAGTGCGCGTCGATGGAGAGCTCATGGAATTGAAAGAAAAAATGCAAGTAGATCGATATAAAATTCATGATATTGAAATCGTCATTGATCGATTGAAAGTGGATACGGCTGCGAGATTACGATTGATAGAAAGTTTACAAAGTGCATTGAAACAAGGCAATAATCAAGTACTGATTGTGAACCATGACAGGCAAGATGAATTTCAATTATTGTCGAAACAATTGATGTGTGCAGATACTGGCTTGAGCTATGACGAACCTTCCCCAAATTCATTTTCATTCAATTCGCCGTATGGTTCTTGCCCACAATGCAAAGGCTTGGGAACAGTATATCAAATTGATTTGAAGGCTGTCATTCCAGATAAAAAAATAAGTATCGCTGACGGAGCAATTGCACCTCTAGGTCTAGAGCGTGATACGTATGTGTATCAACAAGTAAAGGCCTTGTCTACTAAGTATAAATTTGATGTCAACAAACCCTTAGAAACTCTTAGCCCGAAGGCATTGAATATGTTATTGTATGGCAGTGAAGAGGAAAAAGTAAATCTAGAAATTTCTTTCGACAATGAACCTAAAATGTATGATACAAGTTTTGAAGGTATTATACCAATGGTGATTCGTTGGTTTCAAGGCACAAGCAGCGATTATGTGAAACAATGGGCTGAACGTTTTATGGTGAATAGTCCTTGTCCAACTTGTGATGGCGCCAGATTGAAAACGGAAAGTTTATGGTTTAAAATAGACGAAAAAAATATTGCTGAACTTAGCGATATGAATTTGCGGGAAATTCAAAATTGGTTCAAAGGCATTGATAAAAGATTGTCTAAAAAACAAAATTTAATTGCCGTTGAAATTGTAAAAGAAATTAATGAACGATTAGAATTTTTATTGGATGTTGGTTTAGATTATCTAACCTTAAATCGCACTTCTCGAAGCTTGAGTGGAGGCGAAAGTCAACGTATACGATTGGCAACACAAATTGGTTCTAAACTTAAAGGCATTACTTACATTTTAGATGAGCCTAGTATTGGCTTACACCAACGCGATAATGAACGATTAATCAAAGCCTTGAAAAGCTTGCGTGACGTGGGTAATACAGTTATCGTGGTGGAGCATGATAAAGACATTATGCTATGTGCCGATTATTTAATCGACATCGGACCAGGTGCAGGTCGCTTGGGTGGAAATATCATTAGTGCCGGTGAACCAGCTTCCTTCTTGAAACAAAATACACCGACCGCCAACTTTTTAAAAGGCACACAAAAAATTACCATCCCTACAGAAAGGCGAAAAGGAAATGGCAAAGAAATTGAAATCAAAGGCGCATCTGGCAATAATTTAAAAAATGTACATGCCGTTTTTCCAATGGGCAAATTAATCTGTGTAACAGGCGTTTCTGGTAGTGGAAAATCGACATTAATTACAGATACTTTTTACCCAATACTTTCTCAATATGTTTATAAAAGTAAAACACAACCCATGCCTTACAAATCGATTACGGGCTTGGAATTTATAGATAAAGTAATTGAAATAGACCAGTCGCCAATTGGTCGTACACCAAGAAGTAATCCTGCCACATACTGCAATTTTTTTAATGATGTTCGACAGCTTTTTGCCATCATCCCAGAAGCGAAAATTAGAGGATATAAACCAGGTAGATTTTCATTTAATGTAAAAGGCGGTCGCTGCGAAACTTGTGAAGGCGCTGGAACAAAAACGATAGAAATGAATTTCTTGCCTGACGTGCATGTGCATTGCGAACGTTGCAACGGCAGACGTTTTAATAGAGAAACTTTAGAAATAAAATATAGAGGAAAATCCATTTCCGATGTGTTGGATATGACCGTTTCCGAAGCTACAGAATTTTTCAAACAAATCCCTTCTTTGTATCGTAAAGTAAAAACTTTAGAAGATGTTGGGCTAGGCTATATCACCTTAGGACAAAGTGCTGTAACCTTGAGTGGTGGGGAAGCACAGCGTGTAAAACTTGCAACAGAATTAGCCAAAAAAGATACAGGTCAAACCTTCTACATTTTGGATGAACCTACTACAGGTTTACATTTTCAAGATATAGAAATGTTGCTGACCGTATTACAAAAATTAGTGGATCGAGGCAATACTGTTTTGGTGATAGAACACAATATGGATGTTTTAAAAGTCGCAGATCATATCATTGATTTAGGTCCCGAAGGTGGAAGTGGTGGCGGAAAAATAATTGCATCGGGTACGCCCGAACAAGTGGCAAAAAACAAAGCAAGTATTACTGGTAAATTTTTAAAAGTTGAATTGAATTAAGTATGAGAATTTTGTTCGTTTGTCTGGGAAATATTTGTCGATCACCAATTGCAGAAGGCGTATTAAAATCATTGGCGCAACAATATCAATTGGATTGGACAATTGACAGCGCTGGTACAAATGGCTTACACACAGGTGAATCACCGCACGCCTCATCACAACGAGTGTGTAAAGAACATGGTATTAATATTTCTTCACAGCGCTCCTGTGATTTCACATTATCAGATTGGGAAAATTATGACTTCCTATTTGCGATGGCAACGGATGTGATTCGAGATATGAAAAAAATAAGCGGCAACTTATTTGATGAAAAAAAAGTGAAGTTATTTTTAAATGAAGTCTACCCTGATGAAAATAGAAATGTTACAGACCCTTGGTATGGAGGGCTAGACGGCTATTATACCGTGTACGATGAAATAGAAAAAGGTTGTCGAGCGATTATTGAAAAGTATCGCTAAAATAGTCGATGCATTTTCTTTAAGCCAAACATCTTTTATACATCTGCACTGCATTTTCTAATCCCAAATAAATAGCATCACAAATTAGTGCATGGCCTATGGATACTTCCTCTAACAAAGGGATATTTTTAGCGAAATAATGCAGGTTCTGTAAATCTAAATCATGTCCAGCATTGATACCAAGACTTAATGCATTCGCGACTTGTGCTGCTTGTACATACGATTGAATCGCTATTTCTTTTTCTGCTAAAAAATGAGAAGCATAAAATTCTGTATACAATTCGATACGATCTGTACCAGTTGTTTTTGCTTGTTTAATCATCTCTTCATTCGGGTCAATGAAAATAGAAACCCGAATACCTTGTTGTTGAAATAAAGCAATAGTCTCTTGTAAAAATTCTTGATGTTGTATGGTATCCCAACCGTGGTTAGAAGTTAGTTGATTGCTACTATCGGGCACTAAGGTTACTTGATGTGGCTTACTCCCTAAAACCAAATCGATAAATTTTTGTTCTGTTGGATTCCCTTCTATATTAAATTCTGCATGAGGATATTTTTTCACGATGGCTGCAATACCAGCCACATCACTATATCGAATATGTCTTTCATCTGGTCGAGGATGAATCGTAATTCCATCTGCACCAAAACGAAGTATATCATCCGCAGCTTTTATTACATCTGGATTATTACCACCTCTTGCATTTCGCAAGGTGGCAAGTTTGTTTATGTTGACAGATAATTTAGTCATCGAATAAGTATTATGCATGCAAACTTAGTTGGAATAAAAGAAGTAAACGAAATTTGTTCTGTTAATTCTCTCTACATTTACCGCATAAATATTGGTTTTATTTCATTGGTTTACCAACATATCCTTACGCAATTGCAAGCTACAACTTTATTAGAGTGGCTAGCATTTATTTTTGGTGTAGCGCAAGTAGTATTGGCATTAAAAAATAAAATCATTAATTTTTATGCTGGCATTATCAGTGTTGCCATGTATACTTATTTATTTTACGATGTACAATTATATGCCGAGAGTTTACTCAATATGTATTATTTCGCAGTCAGTGTGATTGGCATTCTGTTGTGGCAAAAAAGGAAAAATGAAACTGCACTTCCCATTTCTATTTGTACAAAAAAAGAATGGGCAATATCCGGTAGCATTTTATGTATATCTGGCTTATTTCTTTATTTTATTTTAAAAAAATATACGCAAAGCACAGTTCCATTTGCAGACGCATTGACAACGGCTTGGGCATGGGCTGGCACCTGGTTAATGATAAAACGCAAATTAGAAAACTGGATACTCTTAAATATTTCCAATGCCATTGCCATCCCTTTGCAATTTATCAAAGGTCTAGAACTAACGTCCTTATTGACTTGCATTTATTTCGTGATCGCCATTTTTGGTTTTATTGC
>CANJRV010000117.1 GCA_947476825.1 Bacteroidota bacterium
TTCTCTACTTGCGTAATGGCTAATGTACTGGTTAAAGGATTAGCAGCAGTTGGCAAATATGGATAACCACTTATACTCGCCTGACTATTGTATTGTTGAAAATCATCATCCAAATAATACAAACAAACATAGGCGCTATCATTCACCGTTGGGGTAATTTGATACCATCTATTTACATAAGGTTGCAAATTATAAATAGGTACGCCTGGATCAATATCTTCACAAACACTTGTGCTACCCAATGCATTTCCATTTACATAATCAGTAATCGCAGCTACTCGTTTACAATCTGTAGATGTACGTAAAGTATCCGATGCACCGTCTGTAATGGAAACTACATTACAACCCACCGATCCAAAAATGGAAAAGTTCAATGGATCTTGATTCGCAATTTGATTCGTAGATGCAATCACATTAATATTTGCAACTGCAGTATCACTACAAGCAGGTGCACTGTTGGTTACAAAAACCATATATACCGTACTTGCAGATGGTATACAATGTGGGTTAGGAAATAAAGTTGTACAAGCAGGATTAGAATAAAAAAGTGTGTCTGTTCCCGGCGGTACCGTACTAAATGGATTGATCAAGGAAGAAACGTCAATACAACTTGGCGCACAAGCAAAGCCACTAACTGGCGAACTTGGAAACTCAGGACGAGGATTAACTTGCAACAATAAACTATCACTAGAAAAACATCCAGTTGCTGGATAAAATACTTTAGAATAAACGAAATTAGTACTAGAAGTATCCATAGTTGGATAGGTAACTGGAGAAACCAAGATATCATCAAAATAATAAATCACACTATCTCCGAGTATACCACCATCTACATAATTATTCATGGTTGTCAAATCAAATATGGCATAATTAGAAGATGGAGATGCCTCACAATACGCAAGTGTATCTTGAATGGTTACAGGTGTTGTATCTATAATCATATGTACAGGAATTCTACAATCTGTCAAACCTAAACAAGCTGCATAAAAAGTATAATTACCTGGTGTATTGGAATTATTGACCACCGCATTCGGAACGGCTAATGGATTGAATGGAGACAAGGAATATAAACTAGTACCGCCTGTTGGGAAATTGAACCATGCAAAAGAAGGTGGAATATAATTGTAATATACTTTTAACGTAGCCACTGTTGTCCCACCAGCATTAGGCGTAATATCAGAAGTACTCAAATTATCATTCCAGGTTTCAAAATAGCCTAAATGAATAGTACCGCCAGGAGGAATCCCACCAAATAAAGCACTTAATGGTGAAGTGGCTTGTGGAGTGCAAAGTATGTCTCTATTGTTTGTAAAGTTAGAAGCAGTACCTACAGATTGACCACCAACTAGAGGATCACCTGCTCCAGTATTATATCCTGTTGGACAAGGAGCATAAGTTGCAGATGCTGCAGATGCACCATATAAAGTGAATCTACATTCTGTCATAAATGGTGAACTTAAATTGGTCACCGATAATTTTGCATTCTGCGTAAAATATGCACCAGGTGGTAAGGTAGGCATTATCGCATTACCGTAATCACCTGCAAAAGCATTTTGACAATTGGCACCAACAAGTGAAGTTCCAGTAGTAGTAGCACCGACATTATCTGGTGTAGGTGTAACAGTGAAAGTAATCGTAACTGAATCTTGTAGCGGCACCGAACAACCATTTACGCCCAAACCTGCACCAAATGGCACACTGGAGTATTGACATAAATGATAATCAGGTCCTGCGTTGGGTCGATAATTTGTAAGTACAATTGGTGCACTCAAGGAATCATTGCCCGCAAATGAATTCGAAAGTGTAGGACAAGAAACAAAAGCATTAATAGAATAAGTTCCACCAGCAAACATGTTTACAGGGGTTACATTTACAGATTGACAAGCAGCACCAAATGCATTGAGTGTACCTGTATTTAAAGTGTCATAATAATACGTAACCCCTAATGGACCAGTTACGGCAAAGGTGACATAAACAGGATGTATAGATAAGAAAATGGTTGAGTTCCCATAATTACAAATAGATGCCGTAAGGCTTTCTGTTGCACCGAGACAATTTACACCTACAGGTGCTCCCATCGAACTCACCGTTGGATCATAAGGCCCAGAAGGAATGATACTGATAAAATAATCTTCTGTTTCTCCAGATGACATGGCAATACAAGCATCAGGTGCGCCATTCGCATTACCAGGTAATCTGCTTCGTACACGCATTCTGGTTGTACCTGTTAACGCTGTTCCTGGAACTGTAATATTTACAAGGCCAGTCGTTGCATTGGTATACACCTGTGTCCACTCTGTAGTTTCGAAAATGGTATTATGGTTATAATCTATCCATACGGAAGTGATAGCGTTGGCATTAGTAGTGACCGTCAATGGTGTTGCCAAACCAACAGTTATACTTGGTATGGGCGTTGTATACAAATTGTAATTATTGGTTCCAGTACATCCTGCTGTTATATTATTCAATGTACCAAAAATGACATTGGTTATGCAAGCTCCTCCCGTATTTGTTGGTGTACAATAACAGGGCGAATTTGCTGTATATGGTTGCACTGTAACAGAAGCAGAAGCAACTGAAAATTGTGTTGAGCCATTATTCACACATGTCACCAAACAACGATACTCATAACTATTATTATTTACAGGTGGCGTATAACTTGCTGTGGAAGTGAATAAATTAATGTTTGCCCAAGCTCCACCAGGTAACAATCTTCTCTGCCAACTGTAAGTCAAGCCACTTCCACTAGAACTACCAGTTAAGCTTAATGTAATTGGAATACCCGGACAAGGATTCGTTGGAACTGCCACCGCAGTGCCAGCAGCAACTGCTCCTGAACAAGGGGTACTTAATAAATTTAAAGAAACAGAACCAGTAAAATAACGAGGAACAAATGTTGCTCCACCACCATAACCAACTGGAAGTCCAGCTATTGTAAAATCACCACAATCTAAATTTATTCCAGTATTATTAAACGTATTCGGCGATAGCGCTGCTCCTATGCCCGAATAAATTACATTAACCCCTGTTCCTTCAATCACAAAACGATAAGTCGTATTAGGATTCATCGTATAAGACAATATAGGAAAAATAGTTGTTTGCACACCAGCGCTTACACTTACGCCTGATACCGATGCAATCGCAGACCAGTTTGGTGCAGCTGGTGGTGCGCCTTGAAATCCAGACAAGGAAGCAGGCGTTGATGTTGCATATAGAACAAAACTACCTGTACCAGCAGTAGTGAAATAATTAGCAACAGAAGTAAGAACAGCAGGATAACTATTCGTATTTTCAATCACAAATGAAATTTGCGATGAACTATTATTACCAGTATAACTAGGGGCTAATACTTGCGTATTAAAGGAAATGACTTGCGCTGTTCCTGACAACTGAAGTCCAAATAAAAATACAATTAGAAGTAATAATTTTGACATGTTGAGATATTTCATATGAAATGAATTGAGGTAAAAAAATAAATTAACCGTACAAATCTAAACATATAGTTGAAAATTCAATAAAAAATAAACAACAAGAAATACCCATTTATTATTTCTACAGAATGGCTATTGCAACATTTTGTCGTTAAGCCATTTTATTTCGCTTTATTAAATAAGAAAGTAAAACATGATCAAAACCTTGATTGATATCGGCATGCACAATATCAATTCCAAACTGTCCGCATTTTAAAGCTATTTCTTTACGGTATTCATCCATTTTTTCAATATAGGTTTCCTTCAATTGCGTTGAATTCATTCTCAACTTTTCACCCGTTTCCAAATCAATAAATTCATAAGGTCTATTTTCAAAATCAAAATTAACTTCATATTTGCCATCCTGCACTTGAAATAATATCACTTCATGTTTGTTGTATTTCAAATGTTGCAAGGCATCAAACAATTCTGCACTATCCGAAATTCTATCCAACATATCACTGAAAATAATAACCAATGAACGCTTGTGTATGTTCTCCGCTATTTGATGCAAGACATTTGCTGTGTTAGTAGATTTTTGTTCTGGCACATATTTTAATAATCTTTCTAATTCTGTCATCAACATTTTATGGTGCACAGAATTGGATTTACATCGTGAATGAAAATAAATAGATTGATCGAATAATGAAAGCCCTACTGCATCCAATTGCTTTTTTAAAATTTTAATTAAAGCAGCACTTGCCAAACAAGAAAACTGCAATTTGTTCGCTTTGGTTTTATCTTCTGGAAAAAGCATAGAAGAGGAAGTATCAATTACAATCTGGCAACGGAGATTTGTTTCTTCTTCATATTTCTTAATGAACATTTTATCTGTACGTCCAAAAACTTTCCAATCGATATGTTTTAAATTATCTCCAATATTATATAATCTATGCTCCGCAAATTCAACAGAAAAACCATGAAAAGGGCTCTTGTGTAAGCCTATGATAAATCCTTCCACCACTTGTTGCGCCAATAAATCTATATGTTCAATCTGTTGATCTAAAACCATGCTGTAAAATTAATTCTGTAAATTTATTGTATATATTAGGACTAAAAAAAATGTTTCATTACATTTGACACTATATTTTCGCACAATGAAGAAATTACTGCCAATTTTTATTATCGCTTGTTCCATTTTTGCAACTTCATGTACTCGAGAATATATTTGTCAATGTGTTGTTTCCTATAGCGGAGTTCAGCCTGGATTACCCGATACGACTATATTTGAATTCAAAATTAAAGACAAAAAGAAAACGGCTATCTCCAATTGTGAAGCAAATTCAACTAATTATGTATCGCCAGATAATATTGTCATGACAGAAAAATGTAGAATCTATTAATTCTCATCTTTCATTTCAAATAACCAACGCATCGGTTTAAATTTCTTTTGGTAAGCCAAACCAAATTTTTGTATTGCACCTTTAATATGATTTACGGTCGCCTCCACATCATCTGTTACTAATATCAAATCCAAATCTTCAGGAGAAATAGTCCCGCTATTTTTCATATCCAAAATGTATTCAACTAAGTTTTGATGAAATGCCTTATCAAAAATGACAATCGGAAAATTCTTTATTTTCTTTGTTTGAATTAAAGTCAAGGATTCAAATAATTCATCCAGAGTACCAAACCCACCAGGCATAACTACAAACGCATAAGAATATTTAATGAGTAAAGTTTTTCTTACAAAAAAGTATTTTATAGTTACCCATTTATCTAGGTAAGGATTAGGATCTTGTTCAAAAGGCAATTCAATATTACAACCCACACTCCTACCGCCAACATCTTTTGCACCTCTATTGGCTGCTTCCATGATACCCGGACCGCCACCAGTCATAATGGTAAATCCAAGCTTAGCAATTTCTGCACCAATTTGTCTCGCTTTAATATAGTGAGGATGATCTTCTGCAAATCGTGCTGAACCAAATATCGCAACACAAGGACCAGCAAAATGCAACACACGATAGCCCTTTATAAAATCAAAAACAGTACGAATCGTTACCTTAAAATCATTCCACCTACTTTGAGGTCCATCCAAAAACTGTATTTCTGATTGTTGATCTAGCATGAGGAAAGTAGTTAGTAGTGAGTAGTTAGTAATGAGTAGTAATGAGTAGGAAGTCGTAAGTCTAAAGTAGTTAGTAATTGGCTTTTGGAATTTGGGATTTGATTTTTGGGATTTTCGGCTTTGGAATTTGATTTTAAAGTTGTTTAATTATTTCATCTGCAAATTCACTCGTTTTCAATAAGGTAGCACCTTCCATTAATTGATGAAAATCTATCGTTACTTTTTTACTGCGAATGACCTTGCCCAATGCATTGGTAATTAATTCTGCTGCATCCAGCCAACCCATATATTCCAACATCATTACACCACTCAAAAGAACCGAAGAAGGGTTCATGGAATTGGTATTTGCAAATCGTGGTGCAGTACCATGTGTGGCTTCAAACACAGCATGACCTGTTTGATAATTAATATTAGCACCTGGCGCAATGCCAATACCACCAACTTGTGCAGCCAATGCATCACTAATATAATCGCCATTCAAATTTAAAGTTGCAATGACACTATAATCTTGTGGAGCCAATAAAGCTTGTTGTAAAAAATTATCTGCAATCACATCTTTGATAATCACTCGTCCACCAATACTTGCCACTTTCATTTCTTCATTGGCAACGGCTTCACCACTTTCTTTTTTAGTGGCCTCCCATTGATTCCAAGTATATACTTTATCGCCAAATTCTCTTGCCGCTAATGCATAACCCCACTGCTTAAATGCACCTTCCGTAAATTTCATAATATTACCTTTATGCACAATAGCAACAGAAGGCAATTTATGTTCAATGGCATATAAAATAGCAGATCGTATTAAGCGCTCACTTCCTTCTTTACTCACTGGTTTTATGCCAAATGAAGTAGTTTCTGGAAAACGAATATTTTTCACACCCATTTCATTCTCTAAAAAGTCCAACACTTTTTTAGCTTCTGGCGTACCTTCCATGAATTCGATACCAGCATAAATATCTTCTGTATTTTCTCTAAAAATAACCATGTCCACTTTTTCTGGATGCCACATAGGAGAAGGCACACCTTCAAAATAACGAACTGGTCGTAAACAAACATATAAATCTAACTCTTGTCGTAAGGCAACATTCAAACTTCGAAAACCACCGCTAACCGGTGTAGTAAGCGGGCCTTTGATAGACAATACATATTCTTTAAAGGCATCCATGGTCGCTTCTGGCATCCAACTACCTGTAGCATTAAATGCTTTTTCGCCGGCTAAAACCTCTAACCATTCTATCTTTTTTTCGCCGCCATACGCTTTGGCAATTGCCGCATCAAATACACGAACACTCGCTTTCCAAATATCTGGCCCTATGCCATCGCCTTCAATAAAAG
The DNA here is from genome assembly GCA_947476825.1 of Bacteroidota bacterium. Classification (GTDB taxonomy): domain Bacteria; phylum Bacteroidota; class Bacteroidia; order Chitinophagales; family Chitinophagaceae; genus OLB11. Next base: position 6,877 of record CANJRV010000117.1, read on the forward strand.
GAATAATTGGATGATTTGGAACTTGCAATTTGCCTTGTTCATTCATATATATTCTTTCCGCCATTCTGTTTTTTTTTGCGTGCGAATATAAGTGTAAAAAAAGATAAGTGAAAAGTGAATTGTGCGCAGTGGTTTATACAGTTGCCGCAAGCACAAAGTTTTTTCTAATAATCAGTAGATAAAGTTGCTGGAAGCAAAAGAATGAAACTACGAAACGAAAGACGTTTCGTAGAACGTTGTATTTTTATTTTACATGTTTCGAGGAACTGGTGAGGGTGGATAATATCTTATAACACACATTAAATGTGTATACACTTAGTGAATCATGGCTTCTTATATAATATAAACACTAAGTGTGTGTGTGTGTGTGTAGATCTGTACATTGAGCATATATCTCACATCCATCTTTCTGTTCAATGGATTGTTGCACGTGTTGTATAAATTCTATACTTTTGAAATAGTAAGAGCTTCATTATCCAAAGCAATACATAAAATGGAAGATAGTAATTTATTCTCACAGCTTGTGATTAGAGGGTTAGAAGCTGTTTTTATCATCTATACATTACGTTCTATTTCATTACAGCAATATAAAACCAATATGAAAAATCTGTTTTTAAGATTGAAATCTTATTTTAATAAAGTGTACAGGATTACAGCAGGTTGTAAACATTTCAAAAAGTTTGTCTGGAAGGAATTGTTACACATTCATAAAGTGAATAACTGGAGACATGGTGTATTTGAAGCAAATAGTTATATTGAAACAGTTTTTAGCATAACAGAGAATACAAATGCATATTATTATTACGTGGTAGATGAGAATTATTTGCATTGCCGTGTAGATGTAATTAAAGATTTTGCTGTGGAGATAACCACAGAGATGTTTATTCTTGCTGCACATTTTAATAACCTGATTCAAAATGGAATTGTGGTTGTTGATGTAGAAAGAAGAAATGTTGAATATCACGTTAAAGCTGATACAACACTATTGTCAGTGTATCCTGGCAATATTTATTCATTGATAAGAGGTCATTTCAATGCATCCAAAGATGTAAAATGGGCATTTGATAAAATGATTGCAAAATCCGGTTTAAGTTGACCACCCCCCACCGGTTGAAACTGACCACCCTTCGCCGGTTCAAATTGACCAGTGCTGACCGGTTCAAATTGACCACCTGAAAGAGGGGAATATTTTGATGGATTATTTGCGGTCATTTAGGATTAAA
>CANJRV010000118.1 GCA_947476825.1 Bacteroidota bacterium
AAGCTTTTATTTTCATTACTCACATTAGCGTCTGTACAAAGTATACATGCACAATCGGTGAACATTAAGTTTACTGAATATGATTTACCAAATGGCTTACATGTTATTCTGCATGAAGACCATACCATTCCAACCGTAGCCATATCGGTCTTATACCATGTTGGCTCTAAAAATGAAGACCCTACTCGTACTGGGTTTGCACACTTTTTTGAGCACTTATTATTTGAAGGTTCCGATAATATCAATCGTGGCGAATACATGAAGTTAATTCAAAATAATGGTGGCGTTATCAATGCCAATACCTCTTTCGATAGAACTTTTTATTTTGAAACTCTTCCTTCCAATAAGCTAGAACAAGGCATCTGGATGGAGAGTGAAAGAATGTTACATGCAAAAATTGATGATATCGGTTTGGAAACACAACGTAAAGTAGTGAAAGAAGAAAAAAAACAACGATACGAAAATTCACCTTATGGGCATTTGCTAGAACAAATTTTCAAAAACTCTTTTACCAAACATCCTTATCAATGGATGCCGATTGGCGAAGCACAATATATCGATAAAGCTTCTCTTTCTGAATTTCTTGATTTTTACCACACGTTCTATGTACCAAACAACGCTACGCTTTCTATCGGTGGCGACATTAATATGGCACAGGCAAAAGCATGGATCGAAAAATATTTTGGCACCATTGCAAAAGGTACAAAAGAAGTTCCTCGTCCTACCATAGTTGAACCAGCACAAACAGAAGAAAGAAGAGCAACCTACTATGATAAAGTACAATTACCAGCAGTAGTTTTTGCTTACCATACACCGCCACAAGGCACACCAGATGCATATGCCATCGAAATGGTTTCAAAAATATTATCTGAAGGAAAAAGCTCCCGTTTACAAAAACAAGTTGTAGACAAACAACAAAAAGCAGTTGCCGCAGGTGCATTCTCTTTACCTTCTGAGGATCCAGGATTATCCATTATGTACGGTATTGGCAATATGGGTATAAAACCAGAAGAACTAGAAGCAGCAATCAATGCGGAAGTTGAAAACATTGTAAATAATGGTATCAGCGCAGAAGAATTAGCAAAATGCAAAAATCAAATGGAGAATGAATTCATTTCTCAAAACCAAAAAGTATTGGGTATCGTAGAAAATTTAGCGAACTATCATGTGTATTTGGGTGATGCGAATTTGATCAACAAAGAATTAGATCGCTACATGAAATTGACAGCTGCGGATATGCAAGCTGCTGCCAAAAAATATTTTGCAAAAACAAATCGAACTGTCCTTTATTATTTACCAGATAGCAGCAAAAACTAGTTCACCATTCCTTAAAAATTTAAATTTTATACAATGAAAAAAATCATTTTATCTATAGCCACATTGGCAATCCTTAGCCATTCTATGAATGCGCAAACACTTGACCGTAGCATACGCCCAAAAGCAGGTCCAGCACCTACCTTACAAATGGGTGAGGCCAAATCTTTCATCAGTTCTAATGGCATCAAAGTATATGTGGTAGAAAATCATAAACTTCCTATTATCACGTATACCATTGATTTTGATATTCGTCCAGAATTACAAGGCGATATGGCTGGGTTTCAAGACATGGTTGGGGAGTTAATCACTGCCGGTACCAAAACAAAAACCAAAGATGAATTTAATGCAGAATTAGATAATCTTGGTGCGAGATTAAATGTAGGAAGCGATGGTATATATATGCAAAGCTTGAAAAAAAATTCCGATAAATTATTAGCACTAGCGAGTGAAGTATTAACCGCTCCTAATTTCTCTCAAAAAGAATTAGACAAATTAAAAAAAATGACCCTTTCTGGCTTGGCGCAAAACCAAGATGATCCAGAAGCAATGAGTGCAAATATTACCAGCATTCTTAATTTTGGTAAAAAACATCCGTATGGCGAAGTGGTTACAGAAGCAAGCGTAAATAAAATTACCTTGGAACGTTGTCAAAAATTCTTCGAAACTTACTTTCGTCCAAATGTAGCCTATATGGCAGTTGTGGGAGATATTACTTTAGCAGAAGCAAAAATTCAAGTAGAAAAAAACTTTTCAAAATGGCAAAAGAAAGATGTGCCTCGTGCTATTTATCCAACACCAGCTCCACAAAAAGGTGCAGCGGTTGCTATTGTGAATAAAACAGGTGCGGTGCAAAGTGTGATTGATGTGACCTATACCATCAATATGAAACAAGGCGATCCAGATGAAATAAAATTGAAAGTGGCTAATGGCATTTTAGGTGGCGGCGCAACTGGTCGTTTATTTCAAAACCTTCGTGAAACACATGCTTGGACTTATGGTTCTTACTCTTCTTTCAAATCAGATGAATTGCCAAATGCAGGTCAGTTTTCTGCAAGCTCCAATAGCACTACAGCTGCAAGTGATAGCTCTGTTGCTGAGATTTTAAAAGAGATGAATCGTTTACGCACAGAACCAGTTAAAACGGAAGAATTAGAAGGTTTTAAAAATTATATGGCTGGCACATTCGCTTTAGGTTTAGAAGATCCAAAAACCCTAGCTCGCTATGCTATCAATGAGAAAAAATATAATATGCCTGCTGGTTACTACAAAAACTATTTGAAAAATGTAGAAGCTGTTACCGCAAATGATGTAATGGCAGTAGCTAAAAAATATATCACACCTGGTGTTGCTATTATTACAGTGGCTGGTGACAAAAAACAAGTTGCAGAGAAAATGAAAAAATTTGGCCCTGTAACTATTTATGATATGTATGGTAATGTGCAAAAAGAAGAAGCACAGAAAGCAATACCTGCTAACCTTACAGCCAATCAAATCATTCAAAAGCATATTGAATCTACAGGTGGCGAAGCTGCTTGGTCAAAAATAAAAGACATGAAAACTACCTATTTGATGGAAATGAATGGCATGAAAATCAATGTGGTTACAACACAAAAAGCACCGAATAAATTCTTGTTAGACATTAACATGGCTGGCAATAGTTTTCAGAAAATTGTGTTTGATGGTACTAAAGGTTACATGAGTGCACAAGGTCAAAAGAAAGAATTTGATGAGAAAGAAACAAAGAAATATGCAGAAGATGCAGACATCAACAAAGATGCTTCTTACTTAACTGCTGGATATAAAACTTCACTATCTGGTATTGAAAAAGTAGATGGCAAAGACGCTTATCAAGTGGATGTTGTAAAACCAAGTGGAGATAAAGTTTCCGAATTTTATGATGTAGCTTCTGGGTTTAAAGTGAAGAGCTTAGAAACTGATGAAGATGGCACACAAACCACGTATTATTTAGATTACAAAGAAGGAAATGGCGGATTGAAATACCCACAAATGATTAAGCAAAATCAAGGTCCACAATTGTTGGAAATGAAAATGCAAAGTGTGGAAATCAATACGGGTGTAAGCGATACGCTTTTCAACTAATTGAATTTCTTGTTCAACAAACCATGTAATGAGAAAAAGAATCTTACCTAGACGTGCATTGCGGCAACGATTGTAGCGGAAATCCTTTTTTGCTTGCTCTGAAGCAAAAAAGATTGAAGCGAAAAGCGTGTGTGCCGCCCAAATAATTTTCATTCCATATTAAGTATCCATTTTTCTAATCCTTAGGGCATCAACTCATGAGTAGCAAAAAGAAAAACATTCCAGTAAAAGAAACTACAACTGCAAAATCATTACCAAAAACAGAAAAAGTTTTTGTTGCAGATAGTATTGTTGAACAAGCGTCGTCGGACAATTTCTTTTCCAAACTGACTAATTCTTGGGTGCCTTATGTGCTTATTATAATTTTAGGATTCGTATTATATACCAATACCTTTCACCATCAATATGCATTAGATGATGATATAATTATTTGCAAGAATGAAAATGTATTGAAAGGTGTCGATGGCATTTCAGAAATTATGAAGACGGATGCTTTAAGTAGTTTTTATAAATCAATGAATCTTACAGACCAATTGTCTGGTGGACGTTACAGACCATTTTCCATTGCCACCTATGCTATTGAACAAGAGTTTATTGGCACATTACCCAATGGCTTACCACAAGATGCATGGGATATAAACCACAACAAAATTCAAGAGCCAAATGAGGATGTAGACAAGGACGGTATTTGGACAGATAAAGATTTTAAAGTTAGAGGCACTATGCTTAGACATGTCGACAATGTGCTTCTGTATATCCTCGGTGTTTGTTTGATTTATCTGTTTTTAAGTCGTTTCTTTTTTAAAGAAAATAAGCTACTGGCTTTATTGACTGCCTTACTTTTTTTAGCCCATCCACTGCATACCGAAGTGGTTGCGAATATGAAAAGTCGCGACGAAATTTTATCTCTTCTGTTCATTGTACTCACTTTATATTTTAGTTTTTTGTATGTCGAAATGCAAAAGAAAAAATACATGTGGTTGGCATTGATTACTTACTTTGTTGCATTGCTCAGTAAAGAATATGGTGCCAGTTTATTAATGATAGTGCCACTGGGTTTATATGTTTATTATAAAAATCTCAAGCTCTCTGACATCTACTTTTTGATGGGCGGCATGCTGGTCACTTTTGGTATTTATTATTCTATCCGAAGTGGCACTGTGATGTCTATCAGTAATGACTCTATTCAAAATAGTGACCTCTTAAATAACCCTTATTTACTAGCCAGCGATATGCAAGCCATGGCAACTAAAATAGCGATTAATCTAAAATATTTTCTATTGCTTCTTTATCCTGCCATGATGAGTAGCGACTATGGATACAGTGTTATTCCGTATAAAGATTTTGCAAATGTGGAAGTGATAGGGAGTATTCTATTGCTTGCTGTTGCGGGTATTGGCTTCATCCTTGCTTTTCGAAAAAGAAATTGGCTGGCATTTCCCATTGCTTTTTATCTCATTCATTTATTCATGGTGAACAATACATTTTTTAATATTGGTGCTACTATGGGCGAACGTTTAGTATATCATTCTTCCTTTGGCATGTGTATTTTGATGGTGTATGGCATTTATTTTTTAATCCCCAAACTAAAGTTCAACAGCAACTTGATTAGCATAGTTGTGTTACCGATTATTGTATTGTATAGTGTAAAAACAATTGCTCGTAATCCAGCCTGGAAAAATGATACTACATTATCTCTCACAGATGTGCAAACCCATCCTAACAGCACCTTGCTCAACGGGAATGCCTGTATTCATATGATTGAGATGAGTGAATTTCCAAAAAACAAATCTTTAGAAAAACAGTATTTAGATAGTGCAGCAAAGTTTGGTCGTAAGGCATTATTTCTTTTTCCAAAATTCGTAACAGAATATATGAATATGGGCATGATTCATTTTAAACTAGGTCAAGTAGATACAGCCGCAAAATATTGGGACAAGGTCATTGAATTATTTCCAACTCACCCTAATGTACCGCAGATTCGCCAAATACTTTCTACGCAATTCACCAACATGGCAAACGACATGCTGAATCAACAAAACACAACAGAAGGCCTGAATAATTATTTGAAAGCATATAAGTATATTCCAGAGAATCCTACCTTGTGTTACAATATAGGCAGATTATATATGGCCCAACAAAATAGTAGCATGGCAAAACTATATTGGAGTAAGGGCTTGCAATACTCGCCTACTGATCAAGCATTAAATAGTGCGATGCAGAGTTTGGGTGGGAATTAGGGGGGATGGTGGAAATTGATGATGGGGTTGAATTCTATTAAAATGAATTCCAAATAATTATACGATTGAATGTAGCTTGTTTTATTTTTTTTGCTGACTGCCATTTTTAAAAACAATTTATGCCCGAACAACAAAATATTGAATACAAGCAAAGTTGGCACGATGACTACCTAAAATGGGTTTGTGGCTTTTCCAATGCACAAGGTGGTTTAATTTTTATTGGCAAAGACGATAATGGTAAAGTAGTTGGTGTAGATGATTTTAAAAAATTAATGGATGATATACCCAACAAAATTAGAAATACGATGGGTATTACAGTTGAAGTAAATCTTCACGAAGTTGCTAAAAAGTATTTTATAGAAATTGTAACACATCCATACTCCGTTCCTATTTCTTTGAGGGGAAGATATTACTATCGCAGCGGAAGCACCAAGCAAGAATTAACTGGAGCATCTTTAAATGAATTCCTATTAAAGAAATCTGGTAAAACATGGGATGATGTAATTGAGGCGAGAGCAACTGTTGCAGACATTGATGAAAAGACTGTTAAAATATTTCTTGCGGCTTCTGAAAATGCTGGTCGTCTTCCTGAAAATTCCGAACTTAGTTTAATTGAATTGTTAGAGAAATTACGCCTCTCAGAAAATGGACAATTGAAGAGAGCAGCGATTATTTTATTTGGAAAAGAACCAGCAAAATTTTATCCAAACCTTTTTGTAAAAATTGGACGCTTTGGAAAAGATGATGCGGATATAAAATTTCAAGAAACAGAGGAAGGAAATTTATTCATTTTGTTACAAGCTGTTTTAAATCAACTCAACCATAAGTTCCTTACAAGACCAATTAACTTTGAAGGAATGCATAGAATTGAGAAAGGAGAATATCCCGTTGCTGCAATTCGTGAGATGATATTAAATGCTTTGGTGCATCGAAACTATATGGGCGCACCAATTCAAATTCGTGTCTATGATGACAAAATAAGTATTTGGAATGAAGGTTCTTTACCAGCAGGTTTGACATTGGCGGCTTTGAAGCGTTCTCATTCTTCAAGACCAAGAAATCCAATTATTGCTGATGTGAGTTTTAGAGGTGGTTATATTGATGCTTGGGGAAGAGGAACAATTAAAATTTTAGATACTTGTAAACAAGCGGACCTTCCTGAACCTGAAATGATGGAACAAGATGGCGGATTTATTATTACGCTTTTAAAAAACAACTTAAGTCATGAGCAGTTGGTTAAACTTGGACTTAATGAAAGGCAATTGAAGGCAATATTTTTCACTAAAGAAAATAGGAGAATTTCTAATTCAACATATCAGAAACTTTATAGAGTTTCCAAAGCTACAGCCACAAGGGACTTGACTGAATTAGTTGAAAAATACAATCTATTTGAAAAGCTTGGGCAAACAGGAGCAGGAACTTCCTACGTTTTAAATGGCATGGGCTCATAATGGGTTCAATCGGCTCATAATGGGTTCAAAAAGGGTCAACTGTTTCTAAATTAACAGCAGGCAAAGTATACTCGGGCAGAAAAAAAATTGAGGCATTCTCTACGCAGTGCGGAGACAATCAAAGATGAGCAAATTGTATACACAATGTGTAGACAATTGAGTTGGTCACATATTCGTATGGTAATTTTTATGGAATACCCTCTAAAACAAAGAAGTTTTTCATCTCAAAGAAAGAAACTGAGTAAACGTTTAAATTAAATTTCAAGTACGTACAATCTGATGAACGTTTGTTAGCAACCATAAAACCTACTTAAAACTATTACGTGGAGTTTGATATGCACGATATACGCTGCCATCTCGGCTAGTGCTCGAAGGCAATAATATTTTGAGGCGGGGTGAATGCAACTTATCCATAGTGACTTAAAAGCAAATGTACTATAAGTCACATTTGATAGTATTGTAAAATGAATATTCAGACCAAAATTGGCTTGCGTATAAAGGAAATACGAACCGAAAAAAATCTCACGCAAGAGGCAGTTGCATTCAAAGCAGAAATAGACCGCACATTCATGAACCATGTAGAAAATGGTAAAAGGAATGTATCTGTAGAATCCTTGGAAAAGATTTTATGCAATGGATTGGAAATGAATTTCAATGAATTTTTCTGTGATGAATTGTTTAACGTTAAAAAGAAAAGAAAATGAATACTACAAAGAACTTATTAAATTTTTAGACCAAGCAAGGGCGGATGATTAATGGACAACAAGAAATAATTATCGCCCAAAATAGATTGGAGATTAAATAAATATGATTGAATAAAATTAATATCATCATGGTATGGAAGTGAAAAGTTTGGCTAAATAGAATTAAATTAACCAGGCAAAACAAGCTCACCCCTATTGATAGCATTGTTAAATGAACAAAAATGAACGAAGGAATTTACGAA
>CANJRV010000119.1 GCA_947476825.1 Bacteroidota bacterium
AAAAATGATAAAGAGATTGTTAGACTTGCAATGTTGCAAGACTATGATACTTTGGAGTATGCAAGTGATAGACTAAGAAATGATAAAGAATTTATTTTTAGTGTTCTTAATGAAAATATTAAGCTACAAAATGAAAATAAAGAAATCATAGATTCAATTTTAGAAGATTTTGAAGCTAATTTTGAAAGGAATCAGGAATCATTTGATAATCATTTTGCACAATCGGATAAATTATATCATGAATTAGCAAAAAAATATAATATAGGTAACTGTGGAATTTTACATGGCGTAAGTGATATATTGAAATCTGATAAAGAATTTGTGCTTGATATTTTAAAGATTGACCCATGGAGTGTAAAAAGTATATCAGAAACATTAAAATCTGATAAGAACGTTGCGCAAACTGGTTCTGAATTCGTAAATGGCGTTTCGAAAGGAATAGAAAAGACTTTTGCAAATGAAGGTAAATTGTCGGAACATTTGATAGCTGCAGGTTTGAAGCCAGGTAAAATGACCACTCATGGATCAGATTCTACAACAGATAATGTGTTGACAGCTTATCTTATTTTTGAAAAAGATTTTAATCAACAAGTGACTGCTAAAGTATTTGATGAAAGTGGGCAAGAATACGGTAGATCTATGCTACTAATAAAAGCACAAAAAGGAGAAGCGAAATACTTTGATTTTGTTTTTGATCAACGTACAAACATTGATGGTAAAGGAGTCATTACTTTTGAATAAATATTTTTCGTTTCATCATTATTCTTCAAAGGAATTCTTTATTTCTTTACTTTAAATTTCTCAATGGCATTTCGTGTAAATGCACTTAATACTAATTTGCCACTCATTGCTGCACGTTGACTAAGAAGCTCATCCCAATGCTCTGTACCTGACCAAAATACTTGCTTAAGCATAGCCATTGCTTCCGGATTGCTATGTGCTAATCTATCAGCCAATTTATTTACGGCATCTTCAAGTGCTTCATTTGTTTCATAAACCTCTGCATATAAGCCATGTTTTTTTGCCCATTCTGCACTACGCCATTCCGTTGCGTCTATGGCCAATTGAGAAAAACAAGAAACGCCTAATTTTCTTTCCACCGCAGGACCAACCACAAAGGGACCAATGCCTACTGCTAATTCACTTAATTTTATAGAAGCATTTTCTGTTGCTAAGGTATAATCACAAGCGGCAGCTAAACCAACACCACCACCTACTGCTTTACCATGCACAAGACCAATTACGAATTTATGAGATTTGCGAATGGCGTTGATTACATTGGCAAATCCAACAAAAAAGGACCTGCCTTCTGTTTCATTTTGAATAGCTACTAATTCATCAAAACTAGCACCAGCACAGAATGCACCATTACCCGCAGAACGAAGAATAATTACTTTTACACGTTCATCTTGACTAGTCTTCTCGATGGCAATTGCCAATTTTCTTAAGATAGACGCAGGTAAAGAATTGCTAGAAGGATGATGAAATTCGATGGTTGCTATGCCATGTTCAAGTTCCGTATTGACGTATCCATTTGCAGTATCAGGCATTGTGATTTTTTTTGAAAAACAAATGTAGAAAATAATAAAACAAAAATAGAATTAACAAAAGAGAATCCACCAAAGTTGATTACATCAAGCAGATAAGTTCTAATTGCAGAAGTGTCAGTTAAAAATGGAAAACTATTTTCCGTATACCACTTAAAACATAAGAAGGATATAGGTTTCAAAGGGAAATAGAAGATCCAATTTTTGGAATTTGGAATTTGAGATTTTGAATTTACCTACTAGGATTCTTTTGGAATATGTAAGCCTTTAAATATTTCTTCCATTTTAAATACGTATTCCAAAGTATCATCTAAATAATATTGCAGAATCGGAATTTTTCTGACTTGGTTTTTAATTTTTGCCGCCAATAATTTTCGCAATTTCCAGTCCAAATCTTTGATATGGTCTAACATTTTCATTGGTTCAGGTATTTGGAAAAAACTCAAATAAATTCGAGCTTCCATTAAATCAGGAGTGACTTTTACTTTTGAAATGGATATCATACCATTGTCTATGATATTAAGTCCTTCACGCTGAAATACATCACTCATTTCTTGTTGAATCAAATTGCCAATTTGTTTTTGTCGTTTACTTTCTTCCATCTTCCATTTATTAAACCGTAAATTTACATTTTATATCCGAATGAAAGCAATTAGAAGTATTTTACCTTATTTGAAAGGCAAATGGAATTACGTCGTTATCTATACGATATGCAATTTGTTATCCGTTATTTTTTCGACCATGACTGTGGGAATGATTATTCCTTTTTTAAATATGTTATTTGGTAAGGATGTCGCATTGACAAGCAATCCAGGCTTTCATTTGAGCAAAGATGGCATAGCAAATTATTTTAAATATTTACTATCAGATTTCATTGCAGCCCACGATAATAATAAAGTATACGGCCTTGTATTTGTTTGTTTAATTGTCGTTTTTTCGACCTTATTCAAAAATTTATTTTTATATATTTCTAAATATATGTTGCATCCATTACGCAATGATATTGTGTTACATATTCGAGAAGAATTATTTCAAAAGGTTGTGCACCTACCAATAGGTTTTTTTACCAATGAACGTAAAGGGGATATTCTTTCTCGTATGACCAATGATGTCAATGCCATAGAAATATCTATCATTAGCATGATGGAATTATTGTTCAGCACACCATTGACTGTCATCTTTTATTTTGCTATTTTATTAATCATCAGTGCTAAATTGTTTTTATTTTTATTGATATTATTACCGATTGCAGGATTGCTCATTGGACGAGTGAGTAAAAGCCTAAAAAAATCAACCGTTTCTACCCAAGAAAAATTGGCGAACATACTTTCGATTATTGAAGAAACTTTAGGGGGATTAAGAATTGTAAAAGCATTTCGTGCAGAAGAGAACAGACAAAATACCTTTAATCAGGAAAACCAACAATTGTTCAACCTTAATAATAATATAGCTCGCAAAAGAGAATTGGCTTCTCCAATGTCTGAGTTTTTAGGCATACTCATTCTTTGTATTATCATTTGGTTTGGTGGTAATATGGCATTACAAACACCCGCTGAAATAGAACCTGGACTATTCATTATGTTTATTTCTTTGTTTTATTTTTTAATCAATCCATTAAAAGCACTTTCTCAATTGTTTTATAATTTGCATCAAGGTAGCGCAAGTATAGAGCGTATTCAAAAAATATTGCAAGCAGAAAATACAGTTATAGATCAACCCAATGCACAACCTATTCATGCATTGCAATCATCTATTGAATTCAAAAATGTTTCTTTTTCTTATGCAGGCAACAAGGTATTGAACAATATTAATTTGAAAATAATGCGCGGACAAACTATAGCCATCGTTGGTGCATCTGGCGCGGGCAAAAGTACATTGGTTGATTTGATTCCTCGTTTCCATGATGTGACAGAAGGAGAATTATTGATTGATGGCATTAATATTAAAAATTATAAAATTGATGATGTAAGACGTTTAATGGGAATTGTTTCGCAGGAACCTATTTTGTTTAATGATAGCATCAGCAACAATATTTCCTTAGGTGGCGATGCAAATGATAGCGCATCCATCAAACATGCAGCTGAAGTAGCGAATGCAAAAGATTTTATTCTACAAAAGGAAGGACAATATGATAGTTTGGTTGGCGATAGAGGTACAAAATTAAGTGGTGGTGAGAAACAACGAATAACGATTGCAAGGGCCATATTTAAAAACCCACCAGTATTGATTTTAGACGAAGCAACTTCTTCTCTAGATACAGTCAGTGAGCGACAAGTGCAAGATGCTATCAACAATTTAATGCAGAACAGAACTTCTATTGTGATTGCACATCGCCTGTCTACAGTACAAAATGCAGATGAAATTATTGTATTAGAAAAAGGAGAAATTAGGGAAAGAGGAACTCATACTGAACTGCTTGCCCATCAAGGTTTGTACAAGAAATTGGTAGACATGCAACAAGTGCTTCATTAGGCAATTGGAAAATAGATATTAATATACCCAAATAATTTTTATATTTGAATCCTTAAATTACGAATACACATGAAAAAATTATACTTTGCATTCTTCGCTTTACTTGTTGCATTTGCATTTTCATCTTGCAGTAAAACGTATACTTGTACTTGCACTTTCACGGATACGTCTAAAAATTTTGATGTAAAGATTGAAAAAGCTCGTCGCAATGATGCTAAAGTAATTTGTGATGACTACAGCGAATTTGTTGGGAATTGTGCGATTAAATAAATGAACTTTTATAAGTCATGCCTGCTGAATGACATGACCATATTAGATTTGATGCGCAGCATATTCTATATGGAATAAATAAAAAAGATACCAACAATAATCAAAGCTAGAATAAAAGTTGTCTTTAAACCATTATAGTTATTGGATGATAATAGTGTGCAAGGTTTTTTTCTACGCCTTGGTAATTTTGATAAACAACAAATATTCTTACCGTTATATTGTGTAATTCTTAATATAGCAAACAGAATTGGAATACATGCAATGAATACAATTTTACACTTGCTGCGCAATGATTTTTTAACATAAAATGTAAAGAAGTATTCATTAAAAAAACGAAGGATTTTTTGTAATCTTGCACTCAAAAAAAATACTTTGGCTTTAATAAAATCAATATCAGGAATAAGAGGAACTATAGGTGGAAAAGCAGATGAGGGGCTTACGCCAATAGACATTGTAAAGTATAGCGCAGCATTTGGTAGTTGGGTTGTGGAAAAAACAAATAACCCGAAAATAGTGATTGGGCGTGACGGACGAATGAGTGGCGAAATGGTGCGTAATATGGTCGCCAGTACATTGCAAGCAATGGGTATAGAAGTAATCGATCTTGGATTAAGTACCACGCCGACGGTTGAAATGGCTGTAAAAATGGAAAATGCTGGCGGGGGAATAATCATTACAGCTAGCCATAATCCAAGAGAGTGGAATGCCTTGAAATTATTAAATCAAGAAGGGGAGTTTATTTCTGGTAAAGATGGTGAGCAAGTATTGGTAAAAGGAAATACGGCTGATTTTGCTTTTGCAGAAGTAAACAAATTGGGCAAAGTAGTTTTCAATAATACCTATCAAGAAAAACATATGGATGCAATTTTGCAACATCCATTAGTAGATATAGACGCCATTGCAGCAAGGAATTTTAAAATAGTTGTGGATGGTATTAATAGCACTGGTTCAACTTTTGTGCCGTATTTATTGGAAAGACTTGGTATTCCAAATTGCATTGTTATCAATGGAGAAGTGAATGGGAAATTCAACCATAACCCAGAACCATTGCCTGAAAACTTAAATGAAATTGCCAATGTGGTAGTTAAACAAAATGCCGATTTAGGCATTGTGATTGACCCAGATGTGGATAGACTTTGTTTTGTATGTGAAGATGGCAGTATGTTTGGAGAAGAATATAGTTTGGTGGCTATCGCAGATTATATTTTACAAACTAACAAAGGAAATACGGTTTCCAATATGTCTAGTACTCGTGCGCTGAAAGACATTACTATCAAACATGGTGGTGAATATTTTGCGAGTGCTGTTGGTGAAGTAAATGTAGTAACGAAAATGAAAGAAGTGAATGCAGTTATTGGGGGAGAAGGGAATGGCGGCATCATTATACCTGAATTACATTATGGAAGAGATGCCTTGATTGGGATTGCTTTATTTTTAAGCCACTTAGCAAAATTCAAGAAACCAATTTCCGATTTGCGACGAACCTATCCAGATTATTTTATGTCGAAAAATAAAATTGAACTAGGTAAGGATGTAGATGTGAAAAAAATATTCGCTGGCATACAAGAGAAATATAAAAGAAATCCAATCAATACGGATGATGGATTGAAAATTGATTTTGATAACGAATGGGTTCATCTTAGAACTTCTAATACAGAACCCATCATTCGGATTTATGCGGAAAGTACGTCTGAAACTACCGCCAATAATATTGCCAAAAAGTTAATGGCAGATATTAGTGAACTATTGAAAGCACCCTAATAAAGGACTTCTACATTTTTAGCGTAATTGAATTTGCCCTTCAATGTTGGCTTTTTAAAATAAGATGTAAGAAAAAGTTGCATTTCTATGATTGTAGTCTTATTTTTAAACTTTCCTAAAGGTAAGAGCATGTTTAATCGAATTTTATTAATAACCATTTCTGTATTGTTTGCGTTGCCATCTGTTGGTCAAAATATGCGAAAGAAATTGAAGAAGCGAACTTCAGAAGCATGTATGTATGGCAATGTGGGATTCTATGGAAACCCGCACTGGAGCGCAGGTGCAAACATTCATTATCTACATGGCATAGGTCGTAAGCGACAAACTTTCAGTGTTGGTGCTGGTCTTCGTGCTAATGTATTTAACACAAAAAAGCGCGATTATACAACATCTAGTGCAAGACTTAGCAGTTTAAATCCAGGAGGGGCTGATACTTTATACATGCCCGAAGTGCAAACGAATACTTTAAATGCGTACATCGCACTAAAAATTCATATCAAACAAGGTGTAGACATTTTCTTTACAACGGATATTGGTGGTGTCAATTTTGGTGATAATAAGAATGGTTATTTTAGATCCTATGAAACAGATCCAATTCCACCAGGCGTAAAATACACTTCTGCTCCATATGCATTTAATTTAAATATCCCAACAGGAGATGCTTACGGTTCTATTCTATCTGAAATTTATGGTTCATTCCGTTTGAACAAAGTGTTGAATTGGAGACTTGGATTCAACCTATTCAGAAATGAATATAAAATAGATCGAAATATACCAATGAATGGTAAGCGTTTTTATCAAAATAATTGGATGGTAATGTCTGGCTTAGCATTTGATTTACATTGGCACAAAACCCTCGCAAGGGATTTTATGTGGTAATCTATTTAGCACATTTTTTCTACTTTAGTTTTATATCTTTTATTCCAAATGGAAAAGGAATTATCTATTGCATATCACACACTCGGCTGCAAACTCAACTTTTCTGAGACTTCTACAATTACCAGACAATTTGAGAAGGAAGGTTATATGCAAAAAGCTTTTCACGAAAGCGCAGATATTTATGTCATTAATACTTGTTCAGTAACAGAAAATGCAGACAAGGAATGCAAACAATTAATTCGAAAAGTAAAAAAACTAAACCCATCTTCTACAGTTGTTATTGCCGGTTGCTATGCACAATTGAAACCACAACAAATTGCCAATTTGGATGGTGTGGACTTGGTCATTGGCGCTTCTGAAAAATTTAATATTGTAGAGCATGTGCAAACTTTTCAAGTAGATAAACAATCCAAAATATGCGGTTGCGATATCGAAGATCTGCAAGGTTTTCAGGCTGCCTTTTCAATTCAAGATAGAACACGTACTTTTCTCAAAGTACAAGATGGTTGTGACTATAACTGTTCATTTTGTACTATACCATTGGCAAGAGGGCATAGTAGGAGTGATACTATACAAGGCGTTTTAGATAATGTATACGAACTTACTTCAACTGGGGTTAAAGAAATTGTGCTTACAGGTGTTAATCTCGGAGATTTTGGAAAAGGATATAATGGCAATCGTAAAAGGGAAGAAAATTTCTTTGATTTAATAGAAGCACTTGATGCATATGATGGTATAGAACGGTATAGGATATCTTCTATTGAACCAAATTTATTAAGTGATAAAATAATCGAATTTGTTGCTAAGTCCAAACACTTTATGCCACACTTTCATATTCCCTTGCAAAGTGGTAGTCAAACTGTATTATCTGCCATGCGTCGCCGTTATCCAGTGGAATTGTATACACAAAGGGTAAATTATATCAAATCAATGATGCCACATTGTTGTATAGGTGTTGATGTAATTGTTGGTTTTCCTGGTGAAACAGAAATGGAATTTCAACAAACCTTTCAATACCTGCACGATCTCGATATTTCTTATTTGCATGTCTTCACTTATTCTGAAAGAGAAAATACAGCAGCTGTTGAATTTTCGTCAGT
>CANJRV010000120.1 GCA_947476825.1 Bacteroidota bacterium
TGACTTTGCTGTAATGAATTAAAGGCAAAAGTCAATTGTTGCTTCATGACATGATGCGCTTTTTCCGTGTCAGAAATAGATAACTTAGTTGCGTTTAACTGTTCCTTCAACTGCTTTATTCTTGCATTCGATTGTTCTATTTGAGAAACGTAATTTTCAATTCGATGCTCAACTTGCACAACTGAATTTAAAAGCTTATTTATTTCTTGACCAACTCTTACAATCTCATCATTCTTAATTTCTTGGTTATATCCAACAATTAAATTTTGTGTTTCTGCTATCCGTTTTTTATAATCATTTACATGCGTTTGTAATGTAAGAATCTCTTCTTTCAATTTATCCAATCGCTTTGTACGTCCAATTTTATTTCCTTCGAAAATACCAACTGAACCGCCAACAATCATCATCTTATTTTGTATAGAGGTCCCGTCTTTTTGTAAAACAATTGCTTGGCTATCTTTAATCTCCATCGCATTTTCGCTAATGCATACGGATTGCAACAAATGAGCAATTAAATTTTTATACCGATCATCACAAGAAACGATACTTAATGCATCAACAGAACCTGCTGGAGCAACAAAACTATTGGCTACAGACTCTAATTCTGATAGAATAAAAAACCCTGCTTTACCCTTCTTATTTTTCTGCAACAATTCAATGGCTTGATAAGCTTGTTCTGCTGTATCCACCACATAATAATTCAAATATTTATCAACGTAATTTTCTAAACAAACTCGATATTCATCCTGCACATTAAATACTTCAGAAAGCAATAATGCATTATGATTCCATTGTGCATTTTTATTTAAAAATTTAATACTGTCTGGATATCCTTCCAAGCTGTCCACCAAAGATTTTAATAGATTATATTCATTTTGCTTCGCATCCAACTTTCTATTTTCTTCAAATAAAGACACTCTAAAACCTTCTAATTCAGATTGAGATGCTAGTAACTTAGCAGTCGCTTCTTGTTGCTTTTTAACTAATTCATCTGATTTCTTTTTCTTTTCTTCTAATGAATCTTGCCATTCATTCTTTTGTGCATTTTGTTTGCCAATCTCCACATTCCTATTTACATTTTCTTCTTCCAACTGATGAATAGACCGTTGCTGATTATTGATATTATTTTCGGCAATCGCAACTTTCTTCTCTGCATCAAATTGCTGAATTTGTAATTGCTGGTGTTCATTTCTCAGTTTATCTAAAGCTCTTTTTTGCTCATCAAAAACCGAACGTTTATTGTCTAAATTTTTTCGAAGTTCATCCAATGTAATTTTAAATTTGGATAAAGTATCTTCTTCAGTAGCTAACTTATTTGCCGCTTCTGTTGTTGTTTTATGTAATATTTCAATTTGCGTTTGAGCCCCTTGAATGGCATGTTGAATATTTTTAACCAATTGGTTTAAATGTTCAATTTTTTGTTTCGACAGGTTTTTATCATTTTCAAGTGTATTTAATTGTTTTACAAATTCATTGAACTCTTTTTGCAATTGATGAAGTTCATTTTCATTTTGTATGAGTTTCAATTTTTGCTCTTCGAATGCCGCACCTTCTTTTTGAAGAACCGTTTCTAAAGCAATAATTGTATCTACTTCATGTTGTTGTTGTGTGTTTAAATTTTGATAAGAAGCATTAAAATCTTCTAATGATGCTTTCACAAATTCTACACTTGCTTCACGGTAATCTCCTTTAATTTGGTGATATTTTTCAGCCTTTTTAGCTTGACTTTCTAATGTGCGTAAATTGTTGGAGATCTCAAACAACAAATCTTCAATACGATTCAAATCTTGTTCAGTTGCATCCAGCTTTTGTTTTGCCTCTTTCTTTCTCGTTTTATAAATAGAAATACCAGCAGCTTGCTCTAACATTCTACGTCGACTATTGTCTTTATCTTTAATGATATCATCCACCATTCCCAGCTCTATAATTGAATAGTTATCAGAGGTTACACCGGTATCTAAAAACAAATTGGTTATGTCTTTTAATCTACAAGTCACATCATTTAAGCGATATTCACTATCTCCATTTTTAAAAAACTTACGAGAAATGGTAACTGTATTAAATTCAGTAGGTAGAAGATTTTTAGTATTTTCAAAAGTCAATGCCACTTCCGCTAATCCAGATCCATTTCTAGTTTTAGATCCATTAAAAATCAAATCTTCCAAATTATCCGAACGTAAGGTTTTTATTTTATGCTCACCAATTACCCAACGAATAGCATCCACAATATTTGACTTGCCACACCCATTTGGACCAACAATACCAGTAATTTGATTATCTAAATTTATTATCGTTCTATCTGCAAAACTTTTAAACCCTTTTATTTCTAATGACTTCAGTCGCACTTTTTAATTTTTAAGGCGTGAATATACTGCCACTAACGTGAATAATTATTTTTGAAATTTGAATTTTATAATCAGTGTGTGTAACTGAAAAAAAGCATGGACAATATGTGAATAACTGCAAAGTAGTCCACATTTCACTAGCTAATAAGTCTAGTATCTAGTTTGTAACTGCGGCTACTGTTGATTTTCAATTTTGTCATATTCGGATGATTCGGGTTGATCAAATAATTATGCTCTTCTTCGATGACCGCAGATGGAACCTGGAGTATCCATTTTTGTGCTTCTTGTAAAAACTGATCTCCAATAAATTGGGTGTACTCCATATCCTGTTGCCATTTATTTTTTAATGCTTCCGATGAAATTTCTAGAATGGCATTGTTTGGAATTTGCATTTCAATCAGATGAAAAGAAATATTAAAATAGGTACTTGTCCTTTTATTTACTAAGAGCTCTAGAACCGCCAAAGAAATATGACTGGAAGCGTAAAACATTGGCATACCTATACTATTCCATCTGCCACCAAACAAGGCTGCACCTTCCCCTTTAAAATCATCCTTAAATTGTGAGTTGGCTAAGCGATAAATAATCATGCAGGAATTCCATGTTGAATGCGACCCATTAATTGAATAATCGTTTGAATACCTGCATAGGATGTCAAATATTCAATTGGCTTTTTATGTTGTAATGAAAAAACAGAGCTATCTAACCATTCTCTCAAACCATCAACCCCAAACAAATCTTGTCCAAAATCAATCAATTTTTTCATAAGTAAAATCAACTCAATCTGAACCGCACCAAAACAACTATTATAAACAGCATACCGTTGAAGTGTACGTTCACTCACATGTAAAATGCTAGCCCATTCAGAAAGTGTAAAAGGAGATTTATCTGCAATTTTTTTGAACTCCGTAAAACTAAAATCTTTAGCGATTACTTTAGATGTAACCTGTGCATGCAGCAGGTTATTTTGCTTAGTAAGACTAGGAAAGTAAGAAGCCACAGGCTCATTAGCCAACATAGTTTTACTTTTTTTCGATAACTCCTCTACCACTTTCTTTTTCATACAATTGCCATTTGTCACCAAAAATACGACACCTGTCCTGGAAAAAAAATTATTTTTTTACCATGGTCAAAATAGTGGCTACACCTACAACTGGCTCATCGCTTTCGTCGAAAATTTCAACCATCCACTTCACAATTCCTTTTGGAATATCTTGCTCATCCTTCGTATCAGATGGTATTTTTTCTTTACAAGTAAATCGAACATACACATTGGTTCCAGGATATACTGGCTTGGTAAAACGTAATTCATCAATCCCATAATTTAATAAAACAGGGTTCATAGAATAACTATCCACAAACAATCCAGCAGCAACGCTCATAATAAAATAACCATGTGCCACTTGGTGTGTAAACATGGTTCCTTCAAAATTTGTATCCTTCAAATGCGCATAAAAATGATCTCCACTTAAATCTGCAAATCGATCTATATCTTCACTCGTAATTAATCTCTTTTCCGAAATGAGTTGATCACCAATTTCTAAGGTATCATACGATTTTGTAAAAGGATGTATTCCATCTAAATTTCCTTTTGCACCTGCTTGATGCACATTGGTAATTGCAGAAATCATGCTAGGTGAACCTTGAATAGCAGTGCGTTGTAGATAATGCATCACACCACGCATTCCACCCATTTCCTCACCACCACCGGCTCGCCCAGGACCACCATGTATAAGCAAAGGTAATGGCGAACCATGTCCAGTACTTTCCTTAGCACTTTCTGCATTTAATACTAAAATTCGTCCATGCATATTCGCGGCACCCAATGTAAATTCTTTAGCAACATTTCTGTCCGCTGTTGTAATACTGCACACCAATGAACCTTTCCCCATTCTAGCCAATTCAACGGCATCAACTATTTCGTTGTATGGTATAATAGTTGATACAGGACCGAATGCTTCCACCTCATGACAATCCAAATTTTGATATGGCTTGTCATTGTAAAAAATTATTGGGCTCATAAACGCACCACTTATTTTATCTGCACCTTTCACTTCGAAATTTTCCAAATCGCCTATCACGATTTTTTGATTTTGCATCAATTTTTGCACTTGCGCAAGCACATCATTTCGTTGACTAATGCCTGCTAATGGCCCCATGCGAACGCCTTCCACTGAAGGATCTCCAATGGTAGTACCCATCAATCTTTTACCCAATGCAATGGTTACATCTTCAACCTTTGAGGCAGGTACCAATATACGTCGAATAGCAGTACATTTTTGCCCTGCTTTTGTGGTAATTTCTCGAACAACCTCCTTTATAAACAAATCAAACTCTGGCATATCAGGAGTCACATCCATACCTAGTACAGAACAATTTAAGGAGTCGGCTTCCATCGTAAATGGAACTGCTTCTTCAATTAATCTTGGATGCGCTTTTAATTGTTTGCCTGTAGATGCACTGCCTGTAAAGGTTACCACATCTTGATTTTGCACAAAATCAAGTATCCCTCTTGCACTTCCACATATCAATTGTAACGAGCCTTCTGGAAGAATTTTGGAATCAATAATTTCTTTAAACACGGCTTCCGTCAAATAGGAAGTAATCGTTGCAGGTTTTACTATGGCTGGAACACCTGCCATTAAATTCACTGCTATCTTTTCGAGCATTCCCCAAACTGGAAAATTAAAGGCATTAATATGTATTGCAACACCTTCTAGTGGTGTCATAATATGATGACCAATGAAAGTATTATTTTTAGACAATTTCAATGCGGCGCCTTCTACATAAAATCGCTCATCTTGGAAATTTTTACGCAAACTCGCATTCGCAAATAAATTACCAATTCCTCCTTCAATATCCACCCAAGAATCAGCACGAGTTGCTCCGGTGAATGCGCTAATTTTATAAAATACTTCTTTACGACTCATCAAGTGCATTGCAAGTGCTTTCAACATTCTCCCTCTCTCATGAAAAGTCATTTTTCGCAAAGCGCGTCCGCCATTTTTTCGAGCATACTTCATCATGGCATCAAAATCCAACCCAGCAGAACCTGCTGTATATAAAGCTTCACCTGTTATGGCATTAAATAAAGTTTCACTAGGGGTACTACTTTTAACCCATTTTCCTTCTGCAAAATTTTCTAAAGCGATCATTACGATTATTATTTTGGCTCAAATATAGAACGAAAATATTTTCTATTTAAAATCGAATTATGGTCTTACTTTTTAGATACAAAATTGCTAAAATAGGAACACTCATTATACACTTGTTCATAAAAAGGAGTGCCCTTATACTGCTGTAAAAATGCAACAAAATGAATATTAGAATGGGTTGACCAATTGGCATAGGCAACCTCAGACTCACCTGAATAATCATTTTCAATCGGAGTAGGGTATCTTTTTTGGAAACATTTTGCCATCATCCATAAGGCACGTTGTTTCATGTCCTTATTCGAACTTGAAGCATAGACTCTTTGAAATTGCTGATAGGCTTCATCCGCATAATAATACTGTAAATCAAATGCAGTTGGAGCATCTAAACCAGAAAAATAATAAGGTTCAAGGGCTGTATAATCTCTGTGAAATGTCCATGCATCATGACATTTACCATGATAACTCAATGAATATAAAGCACAAGCATAATTGTATGCTGCTTCAAAATTGCTTACTGAAATTTGACGTAAAGATTGTAAGGTATCCAGCACTTCTAACAAACTATAATAATGTAAGGTGTCTTCATCATAACCATCCTGATAATCGCGAATATGCGCAACAAAAAGGTTTGGAACTACTGGCAAATTTGCATTGTTCACTAATGTATTTCGAGCAGATGCATAATCAAATTTCCTAAAGTACTTCACCGCTTTCAATTCATTGATCACATCATCTGTATACACATTTTTTCTAGTCAACCATTTTTCGAAAGACGAAGTGGAAGTTGTATTGTATTTTTTTAAGACATCAAGCATAGACGAAGAAAAATAATTATCCATTAAACTACCACTAATGGAAGAATATTGCTCTGAAAAATGAGTCGCTTTATTTGGTTCAGCCTGATCCTGATCGAATGAATAATTTATTTGATTCTCAAACTTATGATAACAAAGCATCATCTTGATAGTATCCTTAGTAGCAGCATATTTAAGTGGTAAAATAGTTCGAAGTAAATCGCGATGAGGCTTAGCAAATATTCTATTTTTTGACGCTAAGTCTTCAAACCATTCTACATCCTTTACTATGTTTTGCTCCACTTCTGGCGACATTTTAGGCTCCTTTTCTATAGTACATATAAGCTTAAAGATTCGAATCTGATTAGCCACCTTTTCGCTAGGATGTGCTGATTCTGCCTCTTTCAAGTCTGCTTCGGCTTTGTCGTATTTATCATTTAACATATGTAAATAGCCAGCACAAGCAAGCCATAATGATTTATTTGAAATGGTATTTTTAGCCGCTGTGCTTTCTAGATAATCAGTGAATTGTAACAATTGTGTCTTTGCATTATTTTCCATAGAAAGCCAACGCGCAAACTCCTCCTTATCTATTTTACCGTTCAGATTAAACATATAAGAATCATAAATTGGATAACCTCTTTCGACAGTATATTTAAAGTCTACAAATTCCTTTTCCAACTTGTTGATTTCTCTCATTAATAACATATCTAAGAGGTCATTATTTGGATCTATTTCTACTACATTTTTGATAGTCGCTAAACTAAATAATTCCGTATTGCGTAAACTTCTCATCAACAGCAACGACTTCTTTTCTTCCTTTGTAGAAGCCAAGGCAAATAGTTTGGTGGAATCACATTTTGCCACAGCCCAGTTATACGCAACTGCATAAGAATTACGATTCGCAAAATCTTTTGAATTGATAAAATTCATCGCAAATAACAAGGCAGCTTTTTCATTTTGTTCTGTATGAAATAAAGCACCAGCATAGAAAGAATTACAACGTTCATCGATAGAAGAACTACCTTGTAAAGGCAAGTAATTATTTGCATACAAGGCAATTACCTGCTTAAAATCATTGGCATAAAAAGCAATCTTAATCAACTGAAATGCATAACGCTTTTTAATATCATTTTGCTTCGCAACAGTAAAAAGTTGTAATCCATTTTTGATTAATTTACGACATTGTATGGTATCTATTGGCTTAATTTCCCAATCGCCATCATTACTTACAACGCTTACTTTTTCACATTGTTTAGCATACATAATATATCCCAATACTTCCAGATTTTTTGTTTGCAAAAACCATGTCGAAAAAGTATTAGACGACATAGAATCAGGCAATGTAGTTGATTTGTTTTTTTCAATGTAGTAATACAATTCCGCAATAGAAGCATAGGAATAGGAATAAATAAAAGCATGGAGATCTTTCTCTGTAACTGTTTTGGAAGTAGCTAAAATCCATTCCGCAACATTTCGATCATCCAATGCATAATTGGATTGATTTGCGCTATCACCTTCACATGCATAAAATTTAGAGAATGGGGAATAATAATACATCTCTGCATTTTTTACAGATACTATATTTGGATTAGTAAAAGACACATAACTATCACATTCATCTTCGCTCCAACCACAACTGTAGGTCAAATAAGTAAGTGTACA
>CANJRV010000121.1 GCA_947476825.1 Bacteroidota bacterium
TAGTACCTATTAAAGTACCATCATAAACAAATGCAATAGCAGGAGGATTTCCTGAGCGTTGACAAATGCTACTTTCTAGGTGGGAAGCATTCCATAAATAGTCAACACTTGTAACTAAATCCCCAGATGAACCTGAGCCTGTAGCATTTGTAATATACGGAGCTTGAGCAAAAGAAACTTGCGAAAACAAAATAGCGAATAGAAGTAAAAAAAGGGAGCGAGAAAATTTGAAAGAGAAGTGGGTTAGCATGCGAGTGTAACTGATTGAGGGCAGGGCTTGTGTTGGGTGTGTGTTTTGTTTTTTCATAGTTTTAAATTTTAGTATACCAATGCGATTTGGTTAAGGTGCATTAATACGATAATAAAGGTATACGTATTTATTTCTAAATTTCAAAATATGCAAGGATAATTTGTTAATGGCGGAAATATAGTTGAGTCAGAACTCCGGTTCATGTGATTTAAATGATGACTAAGTTTTTGAAAAAGCTAACGAAAAAAAATCGTGGTGCATACAATTTTTCGGTTAGTTCGACAACCGATAACAATTCACAATTAAGCATTCACAATTTACAATTCTGCTACCTATTTCTTTGAAGGCCTTAATGGACTCCCATCCCACCTTGTATTATTTTGTAACACTTCTCCTTTCATCATTAAAGACAATGGACCAATACTTACATTCTCCCCTATCTCACTATTGTATAAAATAATGGTGCCAGAACCAATCGTGGATTGCTTCATCATTTTTATTTTCCCAATCTTCATTACTCTATCTTCAAACAAATGCGTCTGTGGACCACAATCCAAATTCAAGGATGCTTCATCGCCAATTGTAACCATATCAAACTCTGTAATATCTGTGGTATACAAGAATACTTTTTTGCCAATTTTGACACCAAACATGCGCATGAAAAATGGCAACCATGCAGTACCAGTTAAGAACTCTAAAAAGAATGGAACTGCCAATGCTTCGTACGAACTGGTGATGGCTTCCGACAACCAAACCTTTAAAGACCACATCGGTAATTGTGCTTCTTTATACACGCCAACAAAAATCCATTTCAACAACAAGACAACCAAAAAACAGGGGATACCAATGAAGGCTAAAAAGTAAAATGGAAATATTAAAAGGAATTGCCACCAAGTATAATCAATTAAAATATCATGCACATAAGCAATGAATAAAATACTTGTACACAACAAAACAGTTTCAGGAATGATGATGCGAATTAATTCAATACATGCTCTCGATAACCATCTTAATTTGGATGGCCTAAAGGTTAAATTTGTATCGTAGGAATTACTGGCTTGTCGGTTAGGAAGTGCAATAGATGGCGAACCAAACCAATCTTTCGCTGCATTATTTTCTTGTTGACCAACAGTTGGTGGAACAGATAAAACACCAATCAACATATCATCGCCTAACACATATCCTTGTGGTATAAGTGCGCTATTACCAACAAAACTATTGTTCCCAATTTTCGTTTTTTCTAATATCAATTTTTGTGCTCTAACATCCGATTCGCCTAAGTTAACATTGTCGGCAATGAATGAATTTTTACCAATTTCCAACATCGTATGCGATACATTATTGGCAGTAGAAATTTCTGTATACTCACCAATTTTTGCACCCAATGCTCTAAAAAATGCGGAGATATACACCGTCGCAAATACAGGATGCAAGATGATGAGAGACAATGACATCAATTGATCAGACAACCATTTTTTCAAATAGGTTTTACTATAAATAGAATAAATGCCAGGTTTCAATTTGTATTGCAAAATACGCGACATGATGATGGTTTGTATGGCAAACAAAACCATATACAACAATGCCAACAAAGGCACATACACAAAATACGAGAAATCATATTCGGCGGCATTATTATCCATTTCGGTAATCAAAACCAATACGGGTAACAATGGCAACAACAAAGCGAATGGAAAAATTAACAACATGAAAGAAAACAACACATAATAATATTTTTTACGAAATGCTGAAACAGGCTCTGGCACTTGCATGTCGGCAGCTTCTTTGGTGCTTAACAAACAAGCGGGACTGCCTTGCCAAATTTCTCCACGACGAATCGTATCTCCATTTTTCAAACTACTCAATTCCTTCATCTCACCCCACGATTCAATTTTTGTATTACCATCTATGGTGCAAGTACTACCGATATACGCATGATCACCAATGTCTATTTTTGTGAATTTAATAAGCCCATCTTCAATGATCACATTATTAAACACCACACTAGAACTGATACTTACATTTTCGCCAATACGGATCAAATCTTCTGCTGCCATCACTATCGTACCTATTTGTGCATCACGTCCAATCTTAAGTCCGCGCATACGCAAATACGAACGGTACAATGGCGTTCCATTTAGAAAATCTATCTGTACTAGCTTCTCAATTTTTTCTACAAACCACCATCTAAAATAGTAAGATCCCCACAAAGGATAATTGCCTTCTTTGTATTTTCCAATGACCACCCATTTGACAAAAATACTGAACAAGGAAAGCAGAGGAGGCAATACACAAAACATTGCCAAAGACATAATGATTGCGTAAACATGGCTCTCTGTCTCGGTTTGCACATAATAATACCCAAGGTAAGGTAAAAATATTTGGCAAGCAAAAAGACTGTAAATAAAAATTAAAGAGACACTTTGGGCAATGCAACAAAGCCAATACCGCAGCGATGAAATAGGCGTAAACGTATTTGTTTTAGCGCTACTCTCTTCTGATTTTTTGTCCCATTCTGTAACTAATTTTTGTAAAGGCCTATTCAGATAAACATCCTTCAAGGAAATATTTTTCATGCCACCTTCCTTTCGCAAAGTAGAAACTACAGAAGCCGCAAGCAATGAATGTCCACTTAAATCGGTGAAGAAATCTTTGGTCAAATCGATTTCCTTGTCTGGAAAAAAATGCCTTAATACCGTCAATACTTTTTCGGTTACTCTGCTAGCTTCGTCAAAGGATAATTTTTCGCTCGTCTCTACTTTTGCTGCAAAAGATGCAGGCAATGGCAATTGCTTACGATTAATTTTTCCACTTGGCAAGCGCGGCATTTCTTCCAAATGCAAAATAATTTGTGGCATCATATATGGCGCCAATACTTTCTGCAATGCTTCCCTTATTTCTTCTTCTTGAAAAAGAACATCCTTGTGCAGTAATACATAAGCTACCAATTGATCTTGGTTGTAAGCATCTTTTTTTACACAAACCGCAGCGGTAGAAATTCCTTCAATAGACATCAATTGATTTTCAATTTCGCCCAATTCAATTCTATAACCTCTTATTTTTATTTGATCATCTATTCGTCCATGAAACTCAACCGTTGTATCGGTATGAATGATTGCTTCGTCACCAGTGAGGTAAATAGTTTCACCTGGTAGAATATCCTTTGCAAATGGATTCGGAATAAATTTGGATGCAGTTAATTCAGGCAAATGAATATAGCCATTTCCAACGCCTTCCCCTGTAATGACCAATTGACCTAGCTCTCCGAATGGTAATAAATTAAATTGCGCATCTAGGATAGCATAATTATAATTTGATAATGGATAGCCAATCGTAATTTTATCTGCTGGCGTTAAGGCTATCATGGAGGAAGTTACCGTTGTTTCTGTAGGACCATAACTATTATAAAAAACACGTTTGCCATTTGCCCATTTGTTGACTACAATATTTGTGCACGCTTCACCACCAGCATTTACGATTCGCAAACTTGGAATATCATTATCCATTATTGCCAATAAACTTGGCACGGCATGCAATACGCTTATTTCATTTTTTTTCAAGAAATCGCTCAACTCATCAATCGCTTTTGCAGTGGCATTGTCAGCAACATAAATAGTAGCACCAGCAAAATAACTGATCCAAGTTTCTTCACACCACATATCAAAGGAAACCGAAAACCCTTGGTATACTTTATCGGTAGATTGAATGCCAATTACATGTTGCTCAGACCGAATTAAATGACAGATTTGTTTTTGCGAAATAGGAATACCCTTTGGCTTACCTGTACTTCCAGATGTGTATAAAATATAAGCGTACTGATCATTGGAGATAGTCACTTCCTGTTTACTTTGAGCGATTTGTTGGTAAGGAATAACATCGATTTCCTTAACTGCTATGTCCAATTTATTTTTTGTAACACAAGCAAATGCTTCCACATCTGCAAGTACTGTTTCTACACGGTCTTTCGGCATGTCAATATCTAATGGCACATATGTTGCGCCCGCTTTGGTAATGCCTAAAATGGCGACATGCAATTCTAGACTTCTTGGAAACCAAACCCCAACTTTATCACCTAACTTAACTCCTTCTTGCATGAGTTTATTGGCAAATGCATCTGACCAAGCATCTAATTCTTGATAAGAAATTTTTTGTTCATTAAAAATAAGTGCTGCTTTATTCGGATACTGCTTCGCTGTATGTCTAAATAAATCTGCTAAAGATTCTTGTTTAGAAAACGAGGCTTGCTTTTCACCGAGTAATATAGCGGACTTTGGCTCCATGGTGTGCTATTCAAAGCGCCAAATGTAGCTTTATAAAATGCTTATAAAATGTTAAGTTTTTCTAGCATTATTTTTACAAAAAAATAGTACGGATTGCATGCTTGATTATTTGATCAATACCCTAGAATTAAAATTGATGACTTGTACTATTCAGGATGTACAAGAAAAAATAATCATGGCAGATATGCCTCTTCTTATACAAGATAAAATAGCGAAGTACAAACACGAAGAAGATCGATTACAACGTTTGGCAGGATATTTTTTATTGCAAGAAATGATAACTTCTTATCAACTACAACATCAACTGAACCTTAGCCATTTGCAATTACAAGCAAATCACAAACCCTATTTTCATTATCCATTTCATTTTTCTATTGCACATGCAAAAGAGCGAATTGTTTGTTTGGCAAGCACTAAACATTTAGTGGGTATTGACTTAGAATATATTCGTGCAATCGACACCAATTTATTAGCAGATTACCTGACTGTAGAAGAGCAACAATTTATCCAAAACAGTTCACAAGCATCGCGCGATTTTTTATCCTTGTGGACTAAAAAAGAAGCCATCGCTAAAGCTTCTGGACTTGGCGTTTTATGCCCCTTTCAAGAAATAAATGCCTTACAAAATGAAATTTATTTTCAAGAAAAAAAATATACTTTGCAAGAGATAACCAAGGATAATTATCTTATTTCCTACGCTGTATTAGCCTCATAAATATTTGTAGTTTGTCTTTGGATTTAATTTTTGTACCACTTCAAACAGCAACATTATTGTTTGCTCCACATCCGATTTGCAAATCGTCTCTACGCTGGTATGCATATAGCGCAATGGCAATGATACCAGTGCACTAGGTACGCCACAACTACCATAGGCAAAGGCATCTGCGTCTGTACCTGTTCCATCGGAGCTTACTTCCAATTGATAAGGTATCTTTTTTTCAATGGCTACATTTTCTATAATGTCTAATAACTTATTGTGAACGGAAGGTGCGATATTTAATACAGGACCTTTACCACAAGATACATCTCCATCCGCCATTTTATTCATCATGGGTGTATTGGTATCATGCGTTACATCGGTGACGATGGCAATATCAGGTTCTATTGTTTCCACTATCATGCCTGCACCCAACATCCCTACTTCTTCTTGCACAGCATTTACCAAATAAAGTCCGAAGGGTAATTTCGTTTTTGACTCCTGCAATAAACGGGCTACTTCAGCAATCATCACACCACCAATTCGATTATCAAATGCTCTTGCTGTCCAAAAATCATGCTGCATAATTTCGAATGAATCGGCGTAGGTTACTACATTACCAATTTTAATACCCAATGCATGCACTTCTTCTTTATTTTTCGCACCAACATCAATCCAAATAGTATCTGCCATTGGTTTTTTTTCATCTTTGGCTGTGCGCGTATGAATAGCAGGCCAGCCAAAAACACCTTTCACTCTATCGCCATTTCTGGTATGGATGTGCACGCGCATCGAAGGCGCTATTAGTTGATCACTACCACCATTTTTACACACATAAATCATACCCTCTTCGGTGATATATTTTACATACCAAGAAATTTCATCGGCATGTGCTTCAAGTACCACTTTATATTTTGCTTTGGGATTAATGACGCCAACTGTTGTTCCATAAGCATCTACAAAATACTCATCAATGTAAGGCTTAATATAATCTAACCATATTTTTTGACCATTCGCCTCATGACCAACCGGTGAAGGATTATCCAAATATTTTTTGATAAAAGACATTGACGCATCATTCAATATGTTGGGGGATTTACTTTTCATAGCTTAAAATTTCAAAGCTAATACAATACTGAAGATATTGAAAATTCCAAAAATCAAATTCCAAATTCCAAATCTGGAATGCTAACAAGTCTCAAAGTCTTTGAAATGAATATTTTACCGCCATTGCTGGTGATATAACCAACAATTTTTAATTGAAAAATTTATCGCTATTGTTGGTGATAACAACAATAGCGAAATCATAGTAATCATACTAATCAAAAAAATCATAGTTCGGACAAAGTGAATTAGGCAAGAATTAATATCAAAGGAAAACTATTTCTGTAAACGGTCGTATCATTTATTGTGAACTATTTTAAACAAATAAAATTTAATTCCGCCACTGATCAAAAATGAAGAATGGCCTTTTTGATTATATCGGTTATTCATTTCTTGATTGAATGGCGTTATAAGAGTTGGCATTACATTCAGCGCAACATGTGGAATTCGCCATTCGAAATTGGAAGAAATTTCTACATCTAACAATCCCCAGAATTTATCATAAACCGTTTTGGGAATAATAATGCCAGTCGTTTCTTTCACTGTATTATTTCTAGTTATAGCTAAATTATCACTACCAATATTGGTCGCGAGCATTGGGGTAATCATACATTTTTTTGCACCAAGCAAATTATAAAATGCAATCTCCTTGCTGAAATAAATATTCAAATCCGACGCTCTTTGTTGCCCAGAAATATTCTTATTTTTTTTGCTAAATAAAAAATAAAAATTGACACCCACATCTACAATATCACGCACGTTGGTTTCGGTTTCTACAGAAAGTCCATTGCTGAATGATCGTCTAAAATTCGCATTTCCATAAGTGATAAAATCATGCGAATAAGAAACATCAAAATAAAAAACATCCTTTATATCCTTTTTAAATCCGAAGCCAGTTTCAATATCTGGAAATAATGTTCTTTTCAAAATCGCCTTATCTGTCCATACATTCGGCGTAATATAAGTATACAAACCAGTATGATGTGTATAAGCAAATTCAGTGGTAGACACTGCTCCTTGAATGCCTAAAGGACGACCAGTATAAAATAATTTATTGGCAGCATCTATATGGATAGTCACATGAGAAGAGTGTTCAATTTGATCTAATTGATCTTCAATCTCATCTTCATTTTGTGCAAAAAGTGGATGGCAAACTAGAAGGCAAAAAGGCAATAATAAATTTTTTAATTTCATACGCGTAAGAAAAAGGAAACCAAAACTAATCCATATTTCTTTGAATGAAATTGAATAAGGTAAACATTGTAAATTTATTTTAGGACGAGTCAAACATTGTAGTTATTGGTGATAACACCAACAACGGCGGAATGGGAATAAGAAGGGAACCTGTCTTTGAACTATGATGTAAATGATGAAATAAAAACTATGATGAATAGCAAAATTTATTGCCATCACACAAATCAAAAAACCGTTACTTGAGCGCAGTCGAAGTATCCTAGTTCAGACAATGAGAAGAAACTATTGAAATCCTATACCGCCATTGTTGGTGTTATCACCAACAATATTTTAATAGAACAATTATTATCAAAGAAAAATATTTTTGTAAACCCAGAACAAGATTAAAATAAAAA
>CANJRV010000122.1 GCA_947476825.1 Bacteroidota bacterium
TATATCTTAAAGTAAGTTACCAGCAGCCCATTCAAGAGCGTATTTCGCCTTGTACCACTTTGAAGCCAATTCTATTCGCTTTTGTATTAATTCAATAACTTTTGTTTCTCTGCTGTTGACTAAAAAAAGGGAACTTTCACCTTGAGCAAATTTTAATTCTTCGCTTCGTAGTAAAGAAGTGTAATTATTGAACATGCTTTGCGCAGTTTGTAACTGTCCTGCTAAAGCAACTAATTCATTATAGTAACTGCGTATTTTATTTTCGGTCTGTTGGCGTTTTTGGATAAGTTCAAGATTGGTTTCTTTAATTTTTAGTTGCGCTATTTGATAGTCTCCACGAGCTTCCCTTAAAAATATTGGCAGTTTAAAATCTACGCCCCATCGGTAATTATTCTGGTAAAAAGTAGAATTGATATCTTTAACGGAATAGTAATTTTTATTCAACAAATTTGCTTTTAGTGCAAAATATGGTAACAGGCTTTGTCGTTTTAATTTGCGATTTACTTCAAGACTGCTTAATTTGAAGTCGTACATTTTTAACGCCGGATTTTGGCGTGCAGATTGGGTAATTAATTCTTCTGCATTTTGATAGGGTATGGCAGCATTAAAATACATACTATCTGGCAAGTAATTATTTGGCAATGCATAAGCACTATAATTTTCAGACCATAAATAATTACTTAATTCTAACTTTGAATTGATAAATTTTAATAGGGCTTCTGACTGCAACAGTTGATAGGTCTGCAATTGCGTATAGGCTTCCACTGTATCCATTACTGCTCGATCGCCGTGTGTAACTGCCATACGAATTAAGCTCAGCCTGTTATTCGCTATTTCAGTAAATTTCGAAACGGCTGTATATTGCTGGTAGCTGGCTGCCCAATTCCAATAGGCTTGGTAAGCTTCTAAAAATAAAGTATTCAATATGAGTAAACGTTCTTGTTCACTTTGGTTTTGGAATAATTTTGCTTGTTGCAGTGCAGCACGTCTTTTATCTAAGAGCAATCCTTTGGCCAATGGAATTTCAAGGCCGAGATAAGTTGTTTTTCCTTTTGTAGCTTCTGCGGTAATATAATCACCGCCATTATTTTCAATGCCTGTTTTGATATTGCCAACTGGCAAAGGAATATTTAATTCAGGGTTGGTATAATAATAATAATTTTTGCCATCAAATGTTTTTCTGCTGGCATCAAAGTTAATTTCAGGGTCAAAATTTCCTTTCGCTGATAATAAAGCTGCACCTGCTTTTTCAACAGCGATATTAGCTTGCATGGCTATGGGATGATATTGTTTTACTTGTTTAATAAATTCATCCACTGTAAAAACTTGGGGGCCTTTGTCTTGAGCATCACTTCGTGCTATAGTTGTATATAAAATAATGAGCAGAAAACTCCATACCCTTATTAAAGTTTGCACACTATTCATACTTACTATTTTGGGTTTCCTTTGTTTCTATTTTCTTGTAATAATCTGGTGGGAAGCCATTGATGTTTCGCCATAATTCATAATAAATATGAACATCTTTTAGTAAAGCAATACCATTGGCTCCACCTCCAATTCTCAGTTGCTTAGGCCATTTTTTTTCTGCAGGATCTTCTGCTACCAATATCCTGAACTTGCCGTTACTGCTTGCAGAAGTTTCTATGGCAGATACTTTTCCACCAAATGTTCCGTAGCTATTTGCTGGCCACCCACTAAATACAATTGCTGGGAATCCATCAAAAACAAATCGTACTTTTTGTCCAATATTTATCAATGGAAGGTCCATTGGTTCAATAAAGATTTCTACTGCATATTGTATGTTAGATGGTACAATCTCTACTATCATTTCGCCGTCTTTCAGTATTTCACCAATA
Source organism: Bacteroidota bacterium (assembly GCA_947476825.1). GTDB lineage: Bacteria > Bacteroidota > Bacteroidia > Chitinophagales > Chitinophagaceae > OLB11. The sequence continues at coordinate 1,857 of CANJRV010000122.1, forward strand.
CCCGCCTTTTTTGCCTTAGTTATCTGGCCGTTTTGCGGAGCTATAATGTAATATAATTTATTCCTTGCATCATAACTGGAAAACATATTTTCAAGTTTTGCCACATCTGCTTCTGTAGAAGCAGCACTGGAAAGAGAGGAATACTTATCGCCTTCTGCTTTTGATATTTTGTCTGTATATTCCTGTACAATACTATTTTTCTCTATTCTTAGAATGGTTAATTCTTGTTTGTTTTGTGCATATTTATTTTCTGCACTAATCTTTTTTGCGACTGCATTTTGATAATTCACTCTTCGCTTTTCAAATTCAACCAATGATATTACACCGCTGTCTAGCATTAGTGTTGCGGCATCAATTTGTCGCTTATATACAGTCAATTCATTCTGCACAGCAATTAAGTCGTTGCTATCGCTTGCAACTTTTAGTTGTTGCTGCAATAGTTTATTTTCCAAGGATTGTAGTTTCAAACTTTGCCCTTGCAATAAAGCCGAAGATTGCGTAACTGCAGTGTTTGCCTTGTTTTTATACCCTTCAATACTTTGCTGTTTGGCATCAATTTGTTGCTGTGTTCTGCTTAATAATTTGGGGTCTAAGTATTCTACTTTTACTTCACCTAATTGCATAATAGTATCGCCTTTATGCACAAAATCACCTTCTTTAATATACCACTTCATTACACGTCCAGCTATAATGGTATTCAGTTCCTGTGGTCTTTGTTCTTGTCTCAAAGTTGTCACAGTGCCCTTTGCACGAATATTTTGTGTCCAAGGTAAAAACATAGCTAAAACTAAGAGAAGCAGAATGCCATACAACCATTTTTTTATGTTGTCCTTTTTTTCAATCTTGTATACCTTCTTAAAACAGCTAAGCGTACTCTGCTGAGAATGGTATTCTATATCTGCACTTATATATTTATCCATTTGTAATTTTATAAATTGGTAAGTACTATTTTCATAGGGTTAATATTGCATCGCATTCAATTGTCAGTTTTTCATCGTTGGACACAATTAATATAGTTGTATTATTCAGTTTTTTGAGCCATTTCATTAATATTTCGGCTGTTGATTTATCCAAATATTCAAAGGGTTCTTCTAGTAGTAATAATCTATGTTTGCCAAGTAAGGCTCTTACCAATAGTATTTTCTGGCGAATTTCTTTTGATAGTCTTCTTCCTGAAGGATCAAGTATCATGTAAATTCCTTGCTTGTCAGACTGTACAAATTCTGTTAGACCAAATCGTTCGATGAACTCATTTACCTGTATAAGAGTAATGCTAAGATTGCCCATTGTAATATTGTCAAATAAGCTTCCTGTGAAAATATCCTGGCTGTTGAAAAGAATGCCTGTGTTGTTACGAATGCTTTCTAGTTTATAATTGTTTATAGACTGCCCGTCTATTAATATATTGCCATTGAAATTTTTGTAAGCCCCCGTTAGTAGTCTCAATAAAGTAGACTTACCCGAACCGGAAACTCCTTTTATATGAATGAGTTGCCCGGCAGAAATATTAAAATTAATGTTGTCCAATATTTTTTTTCCATCAGGATAGATAAAACTAGTGTTGATAAACTGTATGGATACGCCTTGTGAAATATTTTCTAATTGGAGGTCACCTCCTGTTTCGATTGCTGCCTCTGTAATCTTGCCCAGTTTTTCTACAGATACCAATGCATCATATACCTTATCCAAACTGATGATTAGTTTTTCAACCGACCCGATAATAGCGATTATTACGATGTCGGCTGCAATAAACTGACCCACATTTATTTGCTGATCAACCAATAAAAATGTGCCTACTATAAGCATTGCAGCAGTTACAATTATTTTAAAACTGATGAGGCTCCAGAATTGTATAAGTAATATTTTAAAATACTTGGTACGTGCATCGAGATGACCACCAATAAATTCATCTGTCTTCGAAATATGTAGATTGCTTTTTGAATATTTAAACGATTTTACCACTCTGGCAGTCTCCTGCAACCAAGCTGCAACCTTGTATTTGTAATCGCTCGATTGAATGGCAAGTGCTAGGCCCTGTGGTGAAGTAAAATATAATATCAATAGAATAATGGAAATTAACATTATGCCAAAGCCTATAAAAACTGGATGATAGAAAGATAGTAACATCAATCCTAGCATAATTTGTATAATGGCAGCAGGTAAATCCAGTAAAAGTTTCTCAACTCCTTTTTGCAAAGAGATGGTGTCAAAAAAACGATTTGCTAATTCTGGCAAATAATAGTTGTCTAATTTCTCATTATTTAATTTTGGGAGCCTGTCACTAAATTCCAAACCATACCGCAAAAATATTTTTTGTTTTAATTTCTCCGTAATTTCAAGCTGTCGTACTTGCAATAAGCCGTTTAGAAATGTGCCAAAAACAACCAGTAAAATGAGTACGATTATCGAAGTGGAAACAGAGCCAGCCATCACAAAACTTATAATCGTTTGGATGCCGAGCGGAAGTGATAGTTGTACCAAACCTGCCATGATAGCAAAAGCATAAATGGCGGAAATGTCCTTTTTGTCTAGTCGGAGAATTTGATAAAATTTCCGAAGTGAGCTGCCAATGGAAACAGAATGAATTAATGCCATCAGGAAATATAGTAATGATTTAGTGATTAAATTTAATATGGTTTATTGCGTCAGAATGGATACATAGTTAAACTCTATTTTCGTATTCAAACTAGTATATGTTAGGCTCTTCTTCTTCATTTTTTAATAGTATTCAGCAGTTTTTTCTGCAATTGCATAATCTTTTTTATCTGGCTGTATTAATATTGTTCTGCATATTTCAATTCGTTGAACTTTCTCGTTTAAAAGTGATTTTTGCATTGAAATTAAAGTTAAAAAATATTCCGCTGTTGCAAATGTAAAGATTCCACTGATAAGTTGTTGTTCCATTTTATTTTCTTTACTTATTACCAATTGACTCACAATTAACCCTTGAAAATGGCTGTTTAGGTTATTTTTTGAAGAGCAAAATTAGTGACAATTATCCATAACATTTCATTTATATTTGCAATACTTAAGATAAATATATTTTATGAATTATACTTTTAATCAACTTCGGATATTTTTAAAAATATGTCAAACGCAAAGTGTGACGAGGGCTGCAGAAGAGTTGCACCTCACGCAACCAGCAGTTTCTATACAGCTCAGAAATCTGCAAGATCAGTTTGAAATCCCTTTGACAGAGGTGATTGGAAGAAAAATATTTATCACGGATTTTGGAAAAGAAATTGCTATAGCCGCAGAAAATATTTTAAATCAAGTTCATGCCATTAATTATAAAACAATGGCACATAAAGGCCAATTAACTGGCCGCTTAAAATTTTCCATCGTATCAACAGGTAAATACGTGATTCCTTATTTTTTATGTGATTTTTTAAAACAAAATGAAGGCGTTGAATTGCTGCTGGATGTAACCAATAAATTGAAGGTGCTAGAAAGTTTAGATAATAACGAAGTGGATTTCTCATTAGTATCTATCTTGCCGGATAATATGCAAATTGAAAAGATAGAACTACTGCAAAATAAATTGTATGTGGTAAGCAATACCAAGCAGCAATTCCAACGTAAAATGTACGATAAAAAAATATTTGAAACCTTGCCACTGATATACAGAGAGCAGGGTTCGGGAACAAGACAAACGATGGGAAAATTCATTCAGAAAAATAATTTACCAGTAAGAAAAAAAATGGAGTTGACTTCAAACGAAACGGTAAAACAAGCTGTGATTGCTGGGTTAGGTTGTTCTATTATGCCATTGATTGGTATTAAAAATGAGCTGCACAATGGGGATTTGCAAATTATACCGGTGAAAGGATTTCCCATTAAATCTGTTTGGAATTTAATCTGGTTGAAAGGAAAGAATCATTCGCTAGCGGCTTTGGCCTTTTTAAATTATATCAAAAAGGAAAAAGGAAATATCATCAAAGAGAAGTTTGATTGGTTTGAACAGTATTAGGAATTAGTAAAGAGTTTCTGAGTTAGGGGCTCTTGCCGGAGTTTCCGATTCTATAATTTGTTTTCTTTTTTTCTATATGGACACCCAAATATTTTTTCTGTGGCTCTACTATTCTATGTCGTACTTTCAAAAATGGTTTCTCTATAATCAAATGAAGCAAGTATGCAAAACTTATGCATGTTATCATACAAATGATGAGCATCAACTTGTCGTTCATTTTATAGTCTGCTAATAATAGATGCATAATATGAATTACACCTTTGTGCGTCAAATAAGTTGCATAAGAAAGTGTTGCAATACAAGAAGTTACTTTGGAATTCCATTTGTATAAAAAATTTGTTGGACTGATAGCGCCAACAACCATAAGTCCCTATCCGAGGGCAATAAGTGGGAACCCAAAAATGGAATCATGGTAAAGCATTTGGTCATAACAAAGAAAATAAGCACTGGTCAAAACCACTAAGCTGCAAAGAATAAATAAGTTTCCATAGGTAGATATTTTACGCCAAACCGTTGGTAAAAATTGATAAATTCCTGCAATGGAAACACCAATCAAAAGTCCATCTAGACGGGTGTAAGTTGGATAGTAAATAAATTTGTACCAATACATATAGCCACTTTAGTCTTCCATTTTTGGAAAATACAAATGATTGAAACTGTAAATTCTGATGGCAAAACCCAATACAAACAAAGCAATGAGTAGCCAATACGATTTCTTTAAAAGGTTGGCATATTGCAGGAAAATCAAGAGGAGAGGCAAGATTAAATAAAAATGTTCTTCAACACAAAGTGACCAAGCGTGAGAAAATGTGCCAAAGTCTTTTAAGTTTAATCCAAGATTTTGTGTGAAAGTGATAAACTTCCACAAAGGAGGTAAATTTTCTTTTTTATGAAAAAATGGGAAACAAAAATAGACTCCGACGGTAACTAAAAATGCAGGCATAATTCTAAAAAAACGTTTTAGAAAAAAATGCTGGAAAGAAATGTTTTGTCCTTGTTTGATTTGAGCAAAAAGTTGTGACGAAATTAAAAAGCCACTCAATACAAAAAATAAATCTACACCTGTCCAGCCAAATTTTGCAAAGCTCGGTAACCATGCAGGTTGCCCTCCGCTTAAAATGAAATAGTGAAAAAGAAAAACAAATACAATGGCTAAAGCTCGTAAGTGGTCAAGTCCGTAAAATTTTTGTTGGGTATTTTTGTACAAGGGATGTGTAAATTTTTTTGTTTGTTAAAGCTAATAATTACTCTGCATAAGAAAGTTAAACATAGCGCATAAATCAATTGATGAAAAAACTATTATTTGCATAACACAAATCTAGTTAAGTAATTGAGGTTTGAAAAAAAATACAACGTTCGTTGAAAAATAAATACTGACTTGTAGATTAGTTATTTTATGGATTAGGTTTTCAATAATTGGATGTTGTTTATCCTATTTTATCTGCTTCTGTAATCTCTACATCATTGATACTGGCAAATCGTTTAGTCATAAATCCGTTTGCATCAAACTCCCAGTTTTCATTCCCATATGCACGAAACCATTGCCCGGCATCGTTTTGGTATTCATACTCAAACCGCACTGCAATGCGATTATTGGTATGTGCCCAGTACTCCTTTTTTAATTCATAATTCAATTCCTTATTCCATTTTTCAGTAAGGAACTTTACTATTTCTTCCCTACCATGTATAAATTGGTTTCGGTTTCTCCATTCGCTATCTACGGTGTAAGCTTTCGACACTCTTTCAGGGTCTTTACTGTTCCAGGCATCTTCTGCCATTTGAATTTTTTGTTTTGCTGTCTCCTCTGTAAAAGGTGGTAGTGGATGTCGTTGTTCCATATTATTCTTATTTAGGATCACTACTGTCCAACTATGAATTGAATAAAATCAACTGTTTGACAGGGTCTGTTAATTTATCAGATAGTTCAATCTTTGTGAAGGCCTGATTTAACTTGATTTTCTCAAAGACACCAACACTTAATATTTGTAATATTTTATTCATGGA
>CANJRV010000123.1 GCA_947476825.1 Bacteroidota bacterium
GTTTCACCAAGTCGATAAGATGGGTCTGCAGAGAATGCAAAATCATGCACATTGTATCCGATATAATGCCATGTTTTTCGTTGCGTACTATCATAAGGAGTAATGGTACTTGGCTTTTCATTCCATGGTTTTTGTGCGAAATTTTTAATGTCTAATCGCTGACGCAAATCGCCAGGAAAAACCTCGCCTGGATTTTTTAATTCACCAGTTGCTTCCACTACATAGTTGCTTGGAAAATTTAATTCGACATCAAATAAACCATAATCTCCATACAATTCTTTGTTGAGATGTTGATCCACATCCCATCCTTTTTTAATGTCATACACACTGATTCGCGGATACCAATGCACCCCATTGTAATGCATAAAACCCCATGAAGGATACATCGCCATACGTCGACGAAACTCGCCATGGTCAAAGAATGTAGCGAAATTCATATTGAATACAACGATTTCTCCAGGAAGCAATGGTTTAGGTAAATAGACTTTCAGTATGGTATTGTCCAATTCCGTTTTACACGCAATTCCATTCGCTGTTAGGTTGTCAACTAATGTACCCAAACCTTGTATTTCATATCTACCCATGTGACGAATGGGTTGTTTGTTGGCTGCATGTAAGGCAGTTAAATAAGAGCCTTTTGTAAATGCATTTTGGTATAAATGAAAATAGACGAAAGTGAGTTCATCCGGTGAATTATTCCAATAAGTGAGTTCCTCAGTTGCGTCTATGATGTTCGTCTTTTCTTGAATCTTTGCTTTGATTTTATATTGTACATCTTGTTGCCAATACCCAGCATACGGGTTTCTATTTTTCCAATATAATTTATTCGATTTGCTGCGATATGCGTTTTCGTTGTTCACTTGTGCAATGGAATTATTGCATAAACAAAAAAGAAAGAAGGAGAAAAATAATTGGAATGCTTGTGAAGATTTCATAGAGAGAATTAAAGTATAGAAAATGAGTGTTGAAGAATGTTATACTACAATGTTAAAAAAAATATTTGGGCGGCAGACACGCTATCCGTTTCAATCTTTTTGCTTCAGAGCAAGCAAAAAGGATTTTCACTTCTATCGTTGCCGCAATACAACTACAAATGGAGATAGACTTTCTCATTGATTTTAATTTGAAGAAAGTAAAAGGTATTTATTTTTTATAAAAATTAATCGGAACAACCAAACGCACTTTTACAGGCTTGTCTTTTTGTTTACCAGGTGTCCATTTCGGCATGCTGTTGATGAGCCTTAAAGCTTCTTCATCACAACCATAACCAAGGCTTCGAACAATATTCACTTCAATAATTTTGCCTTCTTCATCAATGACAAAATTGGCAACAACTTTGCCTTGAATGCCGGCGGCTTTGGCTTCTTCAGGGAAGTTGGAATTTCGTTTAATATAATCCATCATAGCTGCCGCACCACCTGGATATTCGGGCATTTCTTCTACTAAAGTATAGATTTGATCTTCATTGACATCAGCAGGTATTTGTCTTGTATCATTTTCAATTGCAATTGGATCTGGCATTCCTTCCGCAGTTGCTTTTTCTTCTGATTTAGTCCAATTTGCGTTCGCAATCAATGCATCTATTTTTAAACCCAAATCGTTTAGGTAAGCTGGTCCTGCTTCAGCATTTGTAACATGCTTCGTGTTTTTATTTATTTGAAAATCGTAAACGATGTGTGGCAAGTCGGTAGACACTGGTTTGTAATTATTTTTAATATTTGCCAATTTGTACTTGTCTAAAGTTTTCAAAAACGCAATCATTTTTTTACTTTCTATTTTGGCGACCCAATCTCCAATGCGATCAACATTTTTTTTGCCACGATAAATAATATTTCCATTTTTGAATAATTCTACTTCATACGTTGGGCATCTGCCAAAGCATGGCGTTCGGCCCATCTTAAGATAAGTTACTTTTTGGGCTTGGCATAGTGCAGCACCGAAGAGACAAACAATGAATAGAAAGATTTTCATATTTTATTTTTTGCGAATTTAGCAATTGGTTTTGAATAATACATCTGCATTTGTAAAACAGCTAAGAACAAGAAGCAAATGTTTGATGATACATATGTCTATTAGCAGTGCATTGCGGCAACGATCGAATGGAGCCCGCACCACATACGCCTCGATGTGGGCGGATCCTGACGATTACAGTCAGGACGTGTGTGCCGCCCATACTGTAGCATTATTTTTTTTCAAAAAATACGCTACAGTATTTGACTCCAAAAAGAGTTTTAAAAAATAAAAATCTACATTATCTTTCAGCGTTTAAAAGTAGAAAGTAAAAAGTCGTAAGTAAAAAGTAAAAAGTAGAAAGCCGAATGTAGACAAAAGCCCAGAATGGGCGACATAAACTAGCGATGGGTATCGCCCTTCGCTAAAAGCAGAAAGTCGTAAGAGTTTACAATTAACATTTAAACATTAACAATTAAGCATTAACAATTAAAGAATGAATTATATCCTCTTCGATGATGAACGCTATTTTGATTTTTTGCCATTGACGCATACTCGTCCTGTGAGTGAGTTGCGCTGCGGCATGCAGACGATGCATGAAAAATGGCAAGCTATTTTGCAACAGCCTATACATTATAAAACACAAAACTTTTTACAAGAAAAATTTCCCCTTCATCTTGCGGAAGAAAATCTAATGATCAATGCGGCTTTGTTTCCAACAACTGAATTAATGGAGGCTATACTGCAATTGAAAGTAGGCGAGAGTTTAATAAAAGAAAAGACCTTACTTGCAACGCGATTAGACCAAAAAAGTGCGGATGCTTTTGACGTGAATGATATACTTGCCAATACAATATGTATAGACTTACCATCTGATATTAAATCATTACAAAAACTATGGGATATTTTTAGTTTAAATGATTGGGCAATTAGAGATGATTTTGAAAGGATGACCGAAGGAAGGATTTCGCAAACTATTTCAGACACCAATACGGTAATTGGTGATCAGCTTTTTGTGGAAGAAGGAGCAATAATTGAAGGGGCAATCATCAATACAAAAACAGGTCCTGTATATATTGGTCGTGGTGCCGAAGTGATGGAAGGGAGTTTGATACGCGGGCCTTTTGCATTGGGCGATCATGCTGTATTGAAAATGGGTGCAAAAATTTATGGAGCAACTACCATCGGAGAAAGATGTAAGGTTGGAGGAGAAGTAAATAATTCTGTCTTCTTCGCTAATTCCAATAAAGCACATGATGGATTTATTGGGAATGCTGTAATTGGCGAATGGTGCAATATTGGTGCGGATAGCAATAATTCTAATTTGAAAAATAACTATGAAGAAGTGAAGTTGTGGAGCGAGCATAAAAATACTTTTGTGAAAACGGGATTGCAATTTTGCGGATTGATTATGGGAGATCATAGTAAATGTGGAATCAATACCATGTTCAATACTGGCACTGTCATTGGCGTGAGCTGTAATGTATATGGAGCTGGTTTTCCACGCAATTTTATTCCATCGTTTAGTTGGGGTAGTGCCAATGGATTTACAGAATACCAATTGAAGAAAGCTTCTGATACGGCAAGTCGAGTTTTTGCAAGAAGGTCGATTGCGTTTTCAGAAATAGAACAAAGATTGTTGGAAACTATTTTTAATACTACGCAAAGCCAACGAAATTATTAATATGGAAACAGAATTTAAACCACGCCTTAGTTTACTGGATGCATCCATGATCGTTGCAGGTTCCATGATAGGATCTGGTATTTTTATTGTGAGTGCCGACATTGTTCGACAAGTGGGTAGCGCAGGCTGGTTGATTGCTGTTTGGATACTAACTGGAATACTTACCTTGACTGCTGCCTTAAGTTATGGAGAATTATCTGCTATGTTTCCGAAGGCAGGAGGACAATATGTTTATCTCAAAGAATCGTGGAATAAATTAGTTGGATTTTTGTATGGATGGTCCTTGTTTACGGTGATTCAAACAGGCACCATTGCTGCGGTTGGCGTTGCATTCGCAAAATTTGCAGGTTATTTTTTTTCTATTTTTGAAATACAAGATGCAAATATTATCTATCATGTTGGGACCTTCAAATTGTATCCTGCGCAGTTTCTTTCCATGTTTGTTATCGTGTTGTTGACTTGGATAAATACAAAAGGAGTGGCTGGTGGTAAAATGATTCAAACCATTTTTACAGCCACTAAATTGATTGCATTATTCGGGCTCATTATTTTGGGTTTTAGTGTCGGATTTTCAGGAGAAGTTTGGCAACAAAATTGGCTACATGCTTGGAATTTTCAACATGAAAATGGGAGTGGTTTATTCGAGCAAATTACTGGAGTTGCAGCAGTTGGTTTTGTAGCAGCAGCGATGGTTGGATCTGTATTCAGTAGTGATGCATGGAATAATATTACATTCATTGCAGCAGAAGTAAAAAATCCAAAACGAAATATCGGACTTAGTTTATTTATTGGTACTGGCATCGTTACCTTGTTGTATATCTTAACCAATATCATGTATCTAGGCATTTTGCCTTTGCAAGAAATTGCACATGCAGCAAATGATAGAGTAGGGGTTGCGGTCGTAGAAAGAATGTTCGGGACAACAGGTACATTTATCATGGCAGCATTAATTATGGTATCCACATTTGGTTGTATCAATGGTATGATATTATCTGGTGCACGAGTTTATTATACCATGGCAAAAGATGGATTGTTTTTCAAACAAGTAGATTACTTAAATAAAAATGCAGTGCCATCAAAGGCATTGTGGTATCAATGCATTTGGACTTGCTTACTTTGTTTATCTGGGAAATATGGCGATTTATTAGATTATGTCGTATTTGCCGTTTTGTTATTTTATATCATTACTATACTTGGTATTTTTAAATTGAGAATCACGCAACCCAATGCAGAAAGGACTTACAAAGCATTTGGATATCCTGTACTACCTGTATTATACATTTTATTAGCTACAATTATGTGTGCCGCATTGCTTGTCTACAAACCAAATTATACTTGGCCAGGATTGATTATTGTATTATTGGGTATCCCAGTTTATTTTCTTTCTACTAGAAATAAGTAATGAAATAATTACCTTGCAGTATGTTCAAAAATATTACAAGGGGAGTTTGGATTTTATCTATCATTAGTTTGTTGAATGACATCAGCAGTGAAATGTTATATCCTGTTATTCCCTTGTATCTAAAACAAATTGGTTATGGTACTTTATTGATTGGTATTTTAGAAGGCATTGCGGAATGTATTTCAGGCATGACAAAAATTTATGTTGGCAGTGTTTCAGATACCTTTCAAAGACGAACTCCATTTATTCAATGGGGTTATTTTTTGAGTATGCTTTCGCGTCCCATTATTGGATTGAGCTCCTTTGTTGGACTTATTTTTTTAGGTCGTAGCATGGATAAAATTGGAAAGGGAATTCGAACAAGTAGTCGTGATGCGCTTCTTGCAGATGAAAGTACTTTACAAACTCGGGCAGAAGTTTTTGGATTTCATCGAAGTATGGATACCATTGGTGCCGTTGTTGGTCCATTGATTGCCATTATATTTTTGCATTTTTATCCGGGAAATTACCAAGCCATTTTTTTAATCACAATTTTGCCAGGTCTTTTTGTACTGTTATTTACATTTCAGTTAAAAGATAAAAATACAGAGAGAGTGTTGTCGCAAAAGGTTTCGCTTAAGGAACATTTTTCTTATTATCGAGAAGCGCCAAAATCCTATTTATCTTTTTTGTATATCATGTTGATTTTTACCTTCGTAAACAGTAGTGATATATTTTTATTATTGAAAGCAAAAGAAAGTGGGATGTCGGAAAGTGGGGTATTAACTTTATACATGTGCTTCAATTTAGTATTTGCTTTATTTGCATTTCCGGTAGGGAAATTAGCGGATAGGTTTGGTAAAATACAGATGTTGATTATCGGTTTGTGCGTATACGGAATAAGTTATCTTGCTTTCGCTTTTACATCGAATAGCTGGGTAATTGTTGGCGCATTTATTTTTTATGGCTTGTTTTATGCATTTACCCAAGGCATCATAAAAGTTCTATTTATTGAAAAAGTAGATGCACATAAAAAGTCATCTGCAATTGGATTGTATGATGGCTTGAATAGTTTTTGTTTGTTGATTGCAAATGCAGTTGCTGGTTTTGTTTGGTATCGATTTGGTTCTGCTTATATGCTTACTTATTCTGGTGGAATAAGTTTATTGATTGCGATTTATTTTTTGTGTTTATATCCAAAAAAAAATCCCGCTATATAGCGGGATTTTTTTTATAACAAAAAATATTGAATTAGTGTTTAGGTTCAGCAGCTGGTACTTGTTTAGCTGGATTAGCTTGATCAGTTTCACTAGCTGGTAATGTTGCTGGTTCTGCTTTTACAACTCCTTTAATTTTAATAACTTTAGAAGGAGTGATTGCGTTAGAAGTAACTGTAACTGTTTTTTCGAAAGCACCAACACGGTCAGTTGCATAATGTACTTTGATTACATTTGAAGCACCTGGTTTGATTGGTTCTTTAGGCCATGTTGGAACTGTACAACCACATGAACCTTGACAATTCGTAATTAACAAAGGTTCTTTACCTGTGTTTTTAAATTTGAATTCACGATTACCGTCAGCATAATGATCAATAGTTCCATAATCCATTACTTCTGTTGAGAAAACAATTTGTGGACCATTAGGGTTCACTGGAGCCGTTGGAACTGCTTGCGCTGCTTGCGCTGCCGGAGCTGCTGTAGGCTTTGGCGCTTCAGATGCTTTTTTTACATCTTGTGCTTGGATGGTGAATGCACCTAGTGCGATTACTGCCATGGAAAGGATTAGTTTTTTCATTTTGTTTTTTTTATTGGTTATAAATATTTTGAAACCCAAAACTAAAGTTATATTCAATACTAGGTAAAAGATTATAGAAAATAAATCGTTAAGATGTGTTTGGTAAATATTTTGTGAAGAAGTATAGAATTGTAAACTTACTTTTTGGACTTATTTTTTTGTTCCGGTTTCAGTTTATCTATGCCCTTTTGTTTTTTGAATTTATCCAATCTTTTATTGTCCCAATTAATCAAAAGATAAAAATATTTTTTAATTTTTTCAGGTTGATTTTTTGCGAAATCAGCGAACTGAGTATACACATCCTGGTGAAATAAAGATATCAAAACATAACAATCTAAAAAGCCTAGCCGATCCATTTCTCTAGCAAATAAAAATTTAGATGGACTCGAATTATTGAGCATTTTTTTCCATCCATATACTTCTATATAACGCTCCCTAGTAATGTCATTTGGTAATACAATTCCTTGCGCATTGAAGTAACTATATACTTTTTGTTTGGCAGCTTGGTAATGCCACCAAGGTGATTTGTCGTCAACTATTATTTCTTCATACACATGTAAAGTAGTAATCGGATATACTTCTCTTTGTATCCATTGCGTATTGAAATCTTGTCCTGTCTTTTGTACAAATTGTTTAAGCAATTGCATATAAGATGGTTCGGGATACACCATGATGGCTTCAATAATTTTGGCGGCAGCTTCTGTATAATTACCTTGATTAGAATAGGCTATTGCCAGTCGTTTAAACGGCTCTGGCCGATTCGGGCGCAACATGGATGCCGTATAATATTGTCGCATGGCAGAAGTATCTTTATTTATTTTGTAATAACTGTCTCCTAACTTTAATAATGCAGAAAAATAATTTGATTCAATGTCCAATGCTTTTTCAAATAGTTTAATGGCTTCAATGATATTTCCATCATCATATTCAGCAATACCTTCTTCATATTTTTCTATTGCGCTTGCGTTGATATTGCTGTCTACATTTAA
>CANJRV010000124.1 GCA_947476825.1 Bacteroidota bacterium
TTCGGAGTGGATGTATCGAGACTGCGAAGATTTTATTTGTTCGTATTTACGAACTCGCAAGCGGAGACTCTGCGGGGAGTGAAGCGGAGACTCTGCGGGGAGTGAAATAAACTACGGTATTCATTTTAACTGTGGTTGTATTGCGGCAACGATTGAAGTGGAAATCCTTTTTGTCGGCGCAGCCGCAAAAAGATTGAAACGAAAAGCGTGTGTGCCGCCCAAATAAATTGAGTTAATATTTAGAATTACCAATATGGCAATGATCTAATCCAATTGAATGTAAATTCACTACACATCAATCTTCGCGTACTTCGCATGCTTCTCGATGAACTCTCTACGTGGTGGAACTTCTTCGCCCATCAACATAGAAAAAATTCGATCTGCTTCTGCGGCGCTGTCAATGGTTACTTGTTTCAATGTTCTAGTATCCGGATTCATGGTTGTTTCCCAAAGTTGTTCCGCATTCATTTCACCAAGACCTTTATATCGTTGAATATGTACACTGTCTTCTTTGCCTCCAGCAATTCTATCAATTACTAATTTTCTTTCTGCATCATCAAATGCATAGGCTTGTTCTTTTCCTTTCTTTACTAAATACAAAGGTGGTTGAGCAATGTAAACATAGCCTTGTTCGACAAGCTCCTTCATATAACGATATAAAAAAGTAAGGATCAATGTGCTGATATGCGAACCATCCACATCGGCATCGGTCATGATGATGAGTTTGTGGTAACGAAGTTTGGTTGTGTTCAATGCCTTTGCATCATCTGCAGTACCAATGGTTACGCCCAAACCAGTATAAATATTTCGAATCTCTTCATTTTCAAAAACCTTATGTGGCATTGCTTTTTCTACATTCAAAATTTTACCACGCAATGGAAGAATAGCTTGGTATTGTCTGTTACGACCTTGCTTTGCAGTACCACCAGCCGAATCTCCTTCGACTAGATAGAGTTCGCATAAAGTAGGATCATTATCACTGCAATCTGCCAATTTACCAGGTAGGCCGCTACCAGTTAATACATTTTTTCTTTGCACTAATTCACGTGCTTTACGTGCAGCATGACGAGCCTGAGCGGCAAGTATAACTTTGTCAATAATAACCTTCGCTTCTTTCGGATGTTCTTCCAAATAAGCATCAATAACTTTGGATACAGCACTATCTACAATGCCCATTACATCACTATTTCCAAGTTTGGTTTTGGTTTGTCCTTCAAATTGTGGTTCCGGAACTTTCACCGAAATAACCACACTCAATCCTTCTCTAAAATCATCTCCTGTGATATCCACTTTTGCTTTTTCAAACATTTTGTTTTTATCGCCATAGGATTTGAATACTCTGGTTATCGCTCGACGGAAACCAGATACATGGGTTCCGCCTTCGATGGTATTGATATTGTTGACGTATGAAAAAATATTTTCGCTGTAAGAATTGTTATAGATCATTGCTAATTCAACACTTACATTACTTTCTTTATCGAGCTCTTCTACATAAATTGGCGTGGATAGTAGCGCTTGTCGTTTACCGATATTATCTAACATCACCACAAATTCACTTATACCACCTTCGCTATGAAAGGTCTCGGAAAGAAAAGTACCATCATCTTCTTTTTCTCTTTCATCAATCAAGTGAATCGTTATACCACGATTTAAGAAAGACAATTCTCGAAGACGAGCAGCTAATATTTCTCTATTATATTCTTTTACCGTAAAAATGCTATCATCTGGTGTGAATACAACCTTAGTGCCAGTAGTATTGCTATCACCAATTTCACGAACTGGATATTTAGGTGCCCCGCAACTATATTCTTGTTCAAAACGTTTGCCATCCCGATTTACGGTTACCAACAAATATTTACTCAAGGCATTCACGCAACTCACACCTACACCATGCAAACCACCAGAAACTTTATAGGTATCCTTATCAAACTTTCCACCAGCGTGTAATACCGTCATTACCACTTCCAATGCACTACGTTTTTCTTTCGTGTGCATGGCAGTAGGAATACCTCGTCCATCATCTTCAACAGAAATGGAATTGCCTTCTAAAATGCGTACGGTAATATTTTTGCAATAGCCTGCCAAAGCTTCATCGATAGAGTTATCGACCACTTCGTACACCAAATGATGCAAACCTTTTACGCTGATATCACCAATATACATGGCGGGTCTTTTTCTAACCGCTTCTAATCCTTCTAACACTTGAATACTATCGGCACCATATCCAATGGTTTGCCCTAATTCGTCTTTTTCTACTGACATATTTTTTGTTTCTGTATGAGTTTCGATTAAATCCTTTTTGAATTTTCTTTCAGGTTTGCGAAAAACCATTTTCAAGGGGTAGCAAAGATACTTTTTTACGCTTCTTTAAACAAGTTTTTTGGCTTTAAAATCATAAATTAAGAATGAGTGCTAGCAAGGGTTTCAGCGCATTTGAAGAATATAGTTATCCACAAAATTATTGAATGGTTGTCTTGTCGATTTTGGGTGGTGAAAATTGGGAATTGGGTGAATACTTTCAGAATGGAGAATTAAAGTTTGAGTGAGCAAAAAAATGAAGTCTCTTGGGGTGGTCTTCATGGCAGCCATTCCGTATTCCATTTGAATTTCGTCATTCATTTTCCTACATTTGTCCACTTATGGCTCACCCTCGTATCCTTGTAGGCATTGTATTGATTGGCATTTTATCTGCTTGTTCAACAACACAAAAATTGGCAAATTATTTTGATCATAATAAACCTGATCCTATTCAAAAAATTAATTTGAATCCAGTGCGCATAACACCTTCTCGCACAGACAATGCCCGTGTTGCAGCCGATCGAAAAATGGATATTCTGCACATGGATTTGGATGTCAAATTTGTTTGGGGATTGCACCAATGTATCGGTACTGCAACCTTACTGATGAAACCTTATTTTTATCCAACCGATACCATCGAGCTGGATGCAAAGAGTATGGTATTTGACGGTATCAAAATAAATGATAAGTCAGGTAATGAAATTCAATATTTAGTGGATTACAATAAAAAAGTATTGAAGCTAATTTTGGAAAGAAAACTGACTCGACAAGACAGCATTACGCTTACCCTCAAATACACCGCATCACCAGATGATAAAGAAGCAGGAGGCAGCGCAGCAATCAAAGATGATAAAGGGTTATACTTTATTAATACCAATAATAAAGAACCATATAAGCCGATTCAAATTTGGACACAAGGCGAAACAGAATCTAATTCATGTTGGTTTCCAACGATCGATAAACCGAATGAAAAATTTACGTCGACATTAACGATGCATGTGAATAAAAATTACACTACCTTATCGAATGGAGAGCTTGTTTCTTCTACTGATGAAGGGAATTTAAGAGCGGATAAATGGGTGAATAGATTGCCCATGTCTGCGTATTTAATCATGATGGCTATTGGAGATTTCACCAAGACAACGGATAATATCCATGGCAAAGAAGTGAGTTATTATTTAGAGCCAGAATATGAATCTGTGGCGCGTGAAAATTTTGGATGTACACCAGAGATGATTGATTTTTATTCGAAAAAATTAGGCGTCGAGTATCCTTGGAATAAATACGCACAGGTGGTGGTTCGTGATTATGTTTCGGGTGCAATGGAAAATACGAGTGCGACTTTGCATGGTGAATTTGTACAAAAAAATGCAAGAGAATTGATAGATGGAAATAATGAAAGTATTATTTCGCACGAATTGTTTCACCAATGGTTTGGCGATTTAGTTACATGTAATTCGTGGAGTCATTTGACCTTGAATGAAGGGTTTGCATCTTATGGCGAACAACTATGGTTGGAATATAAATATGGTGCTGATGCTTCGCTGCAAAAGTCGTATACCACCATGAATCGTTATGTTGATTATGCAAAAAATCAAAACGATGGACCTATCGTCAATTTTAATTTTGCCGATAAAGAAGATATGTTCAATACGCTGACCTATCAAAAAGGATCTCGTGTTTATCATTTGCTACGCAGCATTATTGGTGATGAAGCATTTTTTTTAGGATTGAAAAATTACTTAACTCATTATGGGTATGCGAATGCTGAAATGGGCGATTTGCAAAAAGAATTTGAAACCATTACTGGACTTGATTTGCGACCATTTTTTGATCAATGGTTTTACAATGGTGGACATCCAGTTATAGACATTCGCTACGACTATAATGATTCAACAAAATTGTTGGGCGTATACATCGAACAAAAACAAAATGCGGATGTAGGCTTGTTTAAATTCCCATTGAAATTTAAAGTGAGTCAAGGGAATCAGATTAAGTATTTCACTTTTAATATTGAAAAAAGAAAGGAAGTTTTTTATGTGCAAAAATTAATAGAAGGCGACTATTCTATACCATCTGTTTTTGTAGATCCTGATGCCACTTTTTTGGGTGAGATGATAGATAATAAATCTTTTATCAATCATATTCAAACGTATAATACTGCAAAAAATTATTTGGAGAAAGTGAGACCATTAAAGGCGTTGAGCCTTGTTCAAAATCAAGCAGACACTATACGATATACGATGTTGTCTGCTATGCAAGATAACAATGAAGACATCAGATTGAAGGCATTGCAATGGATAGATTGGACGAAGAAAGATAATTTTATTCGAGCAAAATCGCTGTTGCAAAATATCGCCAAGACAGATCAGTTTGCTAGTGTGCGTGCAGAGGCATTACAGGTTTTAGGTAATGCACAAGATTCTTCTTTAGTCGCTTTTTTTAGCGAGTGTTTGACGGACTCTTCATATACCGTGGTGGCCAAAGCATTGCAAGCGATAGACAGAATAAACAATGCAGAAGCCATTCGCATTTGTCCTACTTTGGAAGCTGATGCAAGGGGTAAATTGTTTGAAGCAATCTCCTCCATTTATGCCAATAGCAAAGACACAAACTGGTTTTCTTTTTACAGAAAAAATATGATGCAGAAATTTAATAGAGCAAGAGCAAAATTACTAGAAGATTATACAGCCCTTGCCCTAGGAAATAATATGGACGCCACTTTGATGGGGTGTACCGATGTATTAAAAGAACGAGCGTCAACCGATACTTATCCTTATGTTCGATATATGGGTATGAAATGTTTGTATGATATTAAAGAGCGTTATGCCAAAGTAAGCAAGCAAACAAAAGACCCAACTTACAAGACGCATTTATCCGATCAAAGCGAAAAAATAAACCATGACTTGCAATTGATTATTCAACAAGAAAATGATAAATACGTTTTAGATTTATTAAGGACAAATGGGGTGACGGAGTGATGTGAAACATGATACAAAAATTTAAACTTTTAATTTTATTATTTCTGATTTTTGGAATTGGATTGAATAAACCTTGTCATGCTCAGAAAATAAAATTTGATAAACAACTAGTTGGTTCTTGGATAAGTCTTCAATATGATTATTTTTTAAAGTGTCAAAATCAAGATTCTACTTTAATGGATTTAATGATTTATCGTGTTTCACCTCAACATATAGTATTTGATTCAACTGGTAGATTAACAATTTATACAATATTCGAACAAAAATCAGATGTAGGAAAACCTATCAAGATGGACAGGTATGGAGAAGTTTGGTACAAGTATGGCAACTTATACAGTGTCTATAGAGTTAAGGAGTATTTAATCCTAAGCGATAATAAAACACTAGGCGCTGGAATAGTTTTTAGAAAATATAGAGATTAATTTGCTCTATTTGTTTGTGTTCTGCCAACGAACTTTAGCAATATTTCGGTTGGAGGGATACTAATCGATGGGTGAAAAGATGATGAAAGAACAGAAGAAGGAAAAGCTACCTACTCGCGATAGCACGCTGCTATGGGTCGTTTTTAATTATCTCCAGTATCTCTTGTTCCGTTTGCTCAGACTCAAGAAACTTTTTTATTAAATCACAATTTTTATTAAGAAGTTCAGCAACGGATTTTGTTGTTAGATTGCCAGTTTTCATCCAAATTATTTTTGGAGGAATTCCTCTTATCACGTTTAGGTCCACAAAATCCGAATCAAAAGTCACTATAGCTAAATTGTTCTTTTTCGCGAATTCAAATATTAATACATCAGATGTATCTTCAAGTCCAACATTACGGATATGCAAAGCACCCTGAAATAAATCAGACAAATGTTTGATGATCCTAGGAGAAATGTTTTGGTCAAACAGAATGTTCAAGAGGCTATTTTTAATTTGTGTTCTTTATCTGCTGCAAAAGCCAGACAGGCATTTATCATTTCTTCATTTAGTTCTTCGAAATCTTCCATTATATCCTTTTTGGTCATTCCATTAGAAAGCCAATTTAATACATCATAAACAGATATCCGAGTGCCTTTTATGCAAGGCTTTCCAAATCGTTTATCTGCTCGTATTTCTATGTAATTAAGGTAGTTCATAATTCGAATATAAATAAAAACTGGAACTTTACTTTATTTTTATTTAAAAGATGTAGGTTCTTTTTTCGAATTCGTTCGATACGTTAAATGACCCACAACTTGCATATTACCAATATTAAACTCTATGTAATACCTTTAATTTATCAACTTCTCGCAAACCTAATCTTTCATTTTTATTCATCCAAATATTAAAACTAGTTGTGTTGGTTGAAGTCCACCAACATCAGAAACATTTCGTTTGGTGGGACACTAACCGAGAGGGGAAATGTTGAACTAAAATCTAACTGACTTTCGACTGCTAAATTCCCTACATTTTCGTTTTTTTCTTTTGATGATTTTTCCGTTTTGAATGTCACAGGTTGAATAGCAATAGCCAGAATTGTTACCATTAAAAACGCCTTCACGACCTCTTCTTCCATCATCAATTATTATGCCACTAAGTTCAGGATATGCTATTAATTCACATAGTTGAATAGAATACTTGCGCCCTTTTACTAACTCTAATGTTGCATAGGTTATATTTATTTCTTTTGAATTCTGCTGGTTAGAATCAACAAAGATGTAATAGTGTTCTTTATTGTCATGAAAATCATAAATGAATAAATTCTCCTTTTTATTAATAATCAATGAATCAAATTCTAGATTTTTACAATAGCACTTATTACTATTTTTTGTTTGTGATCGAGCAAAGAAGGGTAAACTTATTAATCCCAAACTGAAAATTATAACCCTATGTAGAAAGTAACTGGTGCTCATTATTAGTTAAGTTGTAACGCCATTGTTGGTATTATCACCAACAATTTTTCTACTTCTTATAACTATGTATTTAAGGCTTTATTGTAATTGTTGTTTCATATCCTGCTGATACAGAACCATTACCTACAATTGTAACTGTTTGTCCTAATGTGTTTGTAAAATCACAGTCAACATAATAAACCGCTGGATTTAAATTTTCAAATCTAACTTGTCCGCTATTGTCGGTCACTTTAGTTTTAGAATAAATATTGTTGTTAAAGTCTGCTTGATTGTTATACAAGTAAATAGTATTCCCAATTAAAGAAGTACCGACTGCATCTCTTGCGTTTACAATTAAAGTACCAGTTGTGTCCTCGACTGACTTTTTACATCCTGATCCATTTATTAAAGTGAAGCATAGGAGCAAATAAAAAATAAAATGATTCTGTCGAAGTCTGCCACAACGTAAGCTGGTTATGTAGCTACTAGTTTACTTTGTATTCTAAACTAAGAATATGAACATACTAGATTTCAGTACACTCTACACTGACAATGAAAGTTGTATAACCCATTTCCGAAAAGAA
>CANJRV010000125.1 GCA_947476825.1 Bacteroidota bacterium
GTAAACTTCATAAATCACTGGATGAAGTAAGCCAATTTATATCTAATGAAATCAAAACCCTTACCAAAGAAAGCATTAGAACTACTTGCGCATTTAGTTATATTTTTGCAGAACTAAATTGGACCATGTAATAAATATAATTGGTATAATTCATTCATTGTTATTGTAATAAGTCCACACAACTTTAATTATCTATAGCTCAATATGCACACCTGGATATGTAGAACATTGGATGTTCAAACTTGGCGTAATCTTTCTATAAAAAAATGAATGTTATTGGATTTATTTCTTCCAATTTTTGTCTACCAAAAAAACATAAACTTCTTTGGGTCCATGTACGCCAACTACCAATGTCTTTTCGATATCCGCAGTTCGGCTAGGCCCAGTAGTGAGGCTTATCATGGAAGGTAAATTGTGCTTGTATTTTTCTTGCAATAGCGTAATGGCATTGCCGATATCCCAAACCATTTGGTTCGCAAAGGCAATGGTAATATGTATAGGCGCATATACTGGTAGGGCACGCCCATAGTCTTGTCCTGAACTTAAGATAGTACTACCTGTGCGTGCAATCAAGCATTCGCATAAAGAAAGTCCAACTTCGATATTACGCATATCGCTGCCTTCCTGAATAAAATCTAAATGATGCTCTTTAAAGAGTTGTATTAAAAAAGAATCTTTGACATGAACACTATTCCATTTCAATGTATCGGCAAGTGCTGAAAGCTGTTGTATCATTTCAGTTTCGTCGGCAGAGTAAACAAATTTGCCCCCGAGTTTATTAAATTCAAAAGCGAATTTTTCTTCCATGCTTTTGTTGTCTGTTGCAAAAAAAGAAGTTAACTTATCTGCTTCTGGAAAAGGCATGGGCACATGGTTTTCGATTAATGCTTTTCGTATAGAACCTAGAATATTTTCACGAGAGGGACTAGTCATTCTACAATTTTTTAAACAGTTGGTGTTGTACTTTCAGGGCTAGGCGCGATGGTATCTGGAATGGTAGCTTGAATAATATCCTCAAATACTTGATGTTCATCCCAGGGTCTTTTACCTATCAATCTTTCCAAATCATCTTTGAATAAAACTTCTTTTTCCAATAATTGTTCAGCAATGATTTTGACCTCTGGCATTTTTTCGGTCAATAATTTTTTTACACGTTCATATGCTTTTGCAGATAATAAGCGTACTTCATCATCTATCAATCTTCCAGTTTCTTCAGAGTATGGTTTTTGAAAACCACCTTCGCTTTGTGGATCATAAAATGAAATATTGCCTAGTTTGTCATTCATGCCGTAAATGCTAACCATGGCATACGCCATTTTTGTAACTTGTTGCAAATCAGATAAAGCACCAGTAGATATTTTTTTGAATACCAATTCTTCCACTACTCTTCCACCCAATGCCATTGCCATTCTATCTTCTAGCTCTTCTTTTAGTGTCAAATATTTTTCTTTAGGTAAGTATTGTGCATAGCCTAAAGCTGCATCGCCTCTCGGTACTATGGTTACTTTTACTAATGGGTAAGCATATTCTAAAAACCAACCTGAAACGGCATGGCCAGCTTCATGGTAAGCAATTACTTTTTTCTCTTCTGGCGAAATAATTTTTGTGCGTTTTTCTAATCCGCCAATGATACGATCTATCGCATCATTGAAATCATCTAAATTGACTTCTGATTTGCCTTTTCTTGCAGCAATCAATGCAGCTTCATTACATACATTGGCGATATCTGCGCCAGCAAAACCAGGTGTTTGTGCAGCTAATTTATGGACATCTAAATCAGAAGATTTTTTTAATCCTTTCAAATGCACTTTGAATATATCTTCACGACCAGCAAGGTCTGGAATATCAATAGAAATTTGTCGATCAAAACGCCCTGGACGCAATAATGCAGCATCTAAAACATCTGGTCTATTGGTTGCAGCCAATACAATGATACCGCTATCTCCAGCAAAGCCGTCCATTTCAACCAACAATTGATTTAGTGTATTTTCACGCTCATCGTTAGACATCATTTGGTTTTTGCCTCTTGCTCTACCAATCGCATCTATTTCATCAATAAAAATAATACAAGGGGATTTCTCTCTTGCTTGCTTAAATAAATCTCTAACACGACTAGCACCAACACCTACAAACATCTCCACAAAATCAGAACCACTCATGCTGAAGAAAGGGACTTGTGCTTCACCAGCCATCGCTTTGGCTAATAATGTTTTACCTGTACCAGGAGGGCCAACCAACAAACAACCTTTTGGAATTTTACCACCTAGGGCTGTATATTTTTTAGGATTTTTAAGAAAGTCAACTACTTCCATTACTTCCACCTTGGCTTCATCTAATCCAGCCACATCATTGAAGGTAATATTTACTTTAGTGCCTTTATCAAAAAGTTGCGCTTTAGATTTTCCAATATTAAAAATGCCACCAGGTCCGCCTCCAGAGCCTCCACTCATTTTGCGCATAATCAAAATAAATAAGCCTATCATCAATACGATCGGTAAAATAAATTGAATCACAAATCCAAGCCAACCACTTTTTGCATCTTCCGTATAAGTAACTTGAATACGTTGATCTAGGTTCGCATTTTTTTGCGCTTCGGTCATGTCGTCCCTAAATTGTTCTACATTGCCAATGGTAAAAGAATATTGTGGACCTTTCAGATTATTATTTAATGATTTTAGCAAAGTCGCATTAATAGGAAGCTTTAGGCTATCTTTATCTAAAAAGACGTCTACGCTTTTGCCGTAAACTACCATACTATCTACCCAATTTTTACTAATAAATCTAGAATTAATAGATTGAAAAGATTCTTCTTTTACATTGTGGGTGAAGTCTTTGCCCCAAAAATTTAGTGCAATGAGTGCTAATAAAAACAAACCATAAATCCAATAGATATTAAATTTAGGGCCTTTTTTAGGAGACATATTTGGGTTCGGACTTCCTACCGGCCCTTTGGGCGTCATGTTATTTTCTTCCATTCGTTATGTATTCAGATCAAGTACTGAAAATCTATTTAATGATGTTGTTTTTGTTCGGCATCTTGCCATAATTCTTCTAAATTATAAAACCCTCGCATGTCGGGAGAAAGGCAATGTACCACTACATTGATATAATCAACGAGTATCCATTTTTCACCTTGCTTTCCTTCCATTTTAAAAGGATGTTCTCCACACAATTCGAGGACTCTTTTTTCAATATTATCTGCAATGGCTTTCAATAGTGTTGTATTGTTGGCTTCACAAATAATAAAAAAATCCGCAACGGCTTCAGGTATTTTTTTAAGATTTAGAGAAATAATTTCTTCTCCTTTTTTTTCATCAATTGCAGCAATAATGACTTTAATAATTTTGCTGTTCTGCGTTAAACGGCTGATGGTTGTGGGTTTTGCTGCTGTATCTGTTTTCAAGTCGATAAAATATTTTTTGTTATATTGTGTTTATTAAATAATTTACAAATCTAAACAAAACATTTGAATGCGAAGGAATTCAACTATTGGAGATGTGATTATTGAATTAATTGAAATTGATAGTACCAATAATTATGCCATGCGTTTATTGAATGAAGGAATGGCAGAGCACGGTATGGCAATACGTGCTGATTTTCAATCTAACGGTAAAGGACAACATGGAAATGTGTGGCATGCAGAAGAATGTAAAAATTTATTATTGTCTGTAATCCTTGATACACATAGCTTTTCCTTAGATAAGTTATTTTATTTTAATGCGTTCTCCTGTATTTGTATTGCAGACCTTCTTATGTCTGTATATAATTTACGTGACATATCTATTAAGTGGCCAAATGACATATATGCAGGAGATAAAAAGATTGCTGGCATCTTGATTGAAAATAATATCCGTGGCACAACTTGGACGAACGCCATTATTGGGATAGGATTGAATGTAAATCAAACTCATTTCACGGATTTGCATCGAGCTACATCTATTGCAATCGAAAGCGCCTTAACAGTGAAAATTAATTTGGTGCTTGAAAATTTATTAAAGTCCATGAATAAATTTATACATCAATTAGATACAAATCCTGAGGAATTATTAAAAATGTACAATGCCAGTTTGTATAAATTGAATAAGCAAATAAGCTTTAGTAAGAATTCTGAAATGTATACTGGTAAGTTAGTTGGTGTAAATGAATCAGGTCAGATTGAAATCGAAGTAAAAAACAATATCCAGAAATTTAAACATAAGGAAATTGAATTAATTCTGGAATAAAAGTGATAAGGCATAAGGCATAAGTCGTAAGTCGTAAGTGCTTAGGTTTAAGTGAAAAGAAAAGGCTTGGATGAACACAAAAAAAAAGCCACCTAATATTAGATGGCTTTTTATTTTATTTTTTATTAATTATTTATCCAATTTTCAAACGACAAAATGAGGTAACCGTCAATTCGTTTTCAACACTTTTTAAGTATTCAGTAACTGTTTTGCTACCATCTTTTACGAATGGTTGAGCAAGCAAGGTATTTTCTTTAAAATATGCATTGATTTTCCCATCCGCAATTTTTGAAATCATTTCTTCTGGTTTTCCTTCCATTTTTGGATCTGCTTTCATTTGTTCCATGATGATATCTTTCTCACGAGCAATTGTTTCGGCAGGCACAGCAGCAGGATCTACAGCAACTGGATTCATTGCAGCAATTTGCATAGCCACATCTTTTCCAGCTTGTTGATTTGCATCATTAGCTGCTTTGTTCATCGCTACAAGAACGGCAACACGATAGCCGCTATGGTTATAGGCTGCAACACTTTCAGCATCTATACGTTCGAAGGAAGTGATATCTATTTTTTCGCCAATTTTAGCAACCGTATCCATCAATTTATCTTCCACTGTGATATTGTCATAAGCGCAAGCTTTTAATTCTTCAAGCGAAGTACAATTATTATCGATAGCAGTTTTGCTAAAGCTTAATGCTAAGTTGATAAAATCTTCATTTTTAGAAACAAAATCTGTTTCAGAAGTAAGATTCATAACGATTCCTGTCTTCTTATCGGCAGTAGTAGCGGCAATTACAAGACCTTCTTTTGCATCGCGGTCACTACGTTTTGCAGCAACTTTTTGACCTTTTTTTCTCAAGAAATCAATAGCAGCTTCAAAGTCACCATTTGTTTCTACTAATGCTGCACGGCAATCCATCATGCCGGCACCAGTTTGCTGACGTAGTTTATTAACGTCTGTAGCAGTTATAGTTACACTCATTATATAGTTGTTTTTAAGGCTGTTTACACAGCAGTATAAATTATTGAATTAAAATAAATGGGAAAAAAATAATGATTATTTCTTAGCAGCAGTTGTTGTTCTTCTTGTGCCACTAGCCTTTTTGCGCGGTGCATTTCTATCACCTTCTGAAGTTTCATTATCTTTATCATTGCCAATAGAAGTTTTTTCTTCTGCATTTTCTTCATCAGAATCTTCCATTTTATCTTTTTCTGTTTCTCTTTCTTGTAATCCTTCAATGATAGCAGCAGTAATAAAATTAGTAATGATAGCAATTGATTTAGTAGCATCATCATTGGATGGAATAGCAAAATCTACTTTATTTGGATCGCTATTTGTATCTACCATACCAACTGTTGTGATACCTAAACGTTTTGCTTCAGAAAGTGCAATATGTTCATGTGAAATGTCTACAATGAAAAGAGCTGAAGGCGTACGAGACATATTTGTAATCCCACCTAGTACTTTATTCATTTTATCCATATCGCGCTTTAAAGTTAAACGCTCTTTTTTATTGATACTGATACTGCTATCTTCAAGCATTTTTTCAATGCTCTGCATTTTTTTTACGCTCTTACGGATAGTTCCAAAATTAGTCAACATACCACCTAACCAACGATCGGTAACATAAGGCATATTTACTTTTTCTGCACATTCTGTTACGATTTCTTTTGCTTGCTTTTTTGTAGCAACGAATAGAATTTTTTTACCGCTTTTTGCGATTTGTTTCAAAGCAGCAGCAGCTTCAGTTAATCCTTCAACGGTGCGATTCAAATCGATAATATGAATACCTTTTTTTTCTGCAAAAATGTATGGAAGCATTTTAGGATTCCATTTTTTACGTAAGTGACCAAAGTGTACGCCGGCCTCTAATAACTGCTGTTGTAATGTTGTATTTTCTGACATGATATAAGTAAATCGTTGTTTGTTGTGAATGAAATAGTTAATGAAAAATACAGATTAACGTTTAGAGAATTGATAACTTCTACGTGCTTTTTTATGACCAAATTTCTTACGTTCAACAGATCGTGAATCACGAGTAAGTAAACCAAGTGGTTTTAAAGTTAAACGCATTTCAGCTTCTACATTACATAAAGCACGAGAGATACCTAATTTGATAGCTTCAGCTTGGCCTTTTTGCCCGCCACCAGCTACATTTACATTTACATCATACTTGTCTAGAGACTGAATTGATTTCAAAGGAAGTTCAACTTGATTTTGAAGATACATTAAAGGGAAGTACGTTTTATAATCACGATCATTCACTGTAATTTTCCCGTTCCCTACAGAAAGGTATACGCGAGCTACTGCTTCTTTTCTACGACCAATTGCTTTTTTAAGTTTTTCCATTATACTAGAGGTATTTATGTGTTTTAATTTTAGTTTTGATAAGTTAATTCTGTTGGTTTTTGAGCAGAGTGCGGATGTTTATCACCTGCATAAACATTTAGTTTTGTGTACATAGCTCTACCTAATTTATTTTTAGGCAACATTCCTTTTACAGCACGTTCAACAATGCGTTCAGGTCGGCGAGCTAATAAATTTTTAGCTGTTTCTTCTTTTTTACCACCTGGATAACCAGTATAATCTAAGTATACTTTTTGATTTAATTTATCGCCAGTGAATACCACCTTGTCGGCATTGATTACAATCACAAAATCGCCAGCATCTGCATGTGGTGTATAACTCGGTTTGTGTTTACCACGAAGCACTGCGGCGATTCGTGTACACATACGACCAACAGTTTGGTTTGTCGCATCAATCACAAACCATTCAGCTTGATGATTTTGTTTGTTTGCAAAAATTGTCTTGTAACTTAAATGTCTCATTTTATCAGAAATTAAATAGTTCTTATTTTAAAGGAGTGCAAAGAAAAGGATTGCAACGGTATTTTCCAACTAATTTTTTTAGTAATTTTAAAATATGGCCATTAATTAATTGATAATCAGTACAAAAAAAGATACATATTTATTTTTCACATATAAATTATAGTATTGTTTCTCTTAAAATACATTGTATTTTCTTTCAATTCGGTTTACTTAATAAACTTCATATTCTATCTTA
>CANJRV010000126.1 GCA_947476825.1 Bacteroidota bacterium
AACCCAATACAGTATTGCTTTTGATGGGAGCTCGTGATCCAAGCTTAGAAAAATTTGCGAAGGAAGTGATGCGCATGGTGATGGAAAAATAGTAGTTGAAATTTGCAACACAAAATAAGTTGTAATGGTTTGTGAAGACACAAAACCATGGGGACAGATGTTTGGCCATTGTTGGTGTTATCACCAACAATATTCCTCTCCATTTGAATCCGCACAAGTCTTTTTAAATGTTTGGTAACTGCAATACAAAATAAGATAGTAATGGGTTGTGAAGACACAAAACCATGGGGTCAGAGATACGATTTTGTTTAGTTGATTTTACTCCCATTTATTGTTTTCTTTATCATAATGCTGTAAGCCAAATTTCAATTGGAAGGGATTATTGAATTTATTGGCGATACTTGCGGCGACATAGGCACCAATTTTAAATTTCTCACCAAAGAGTTTGAATGGTTTCTCTAGTCCGGCAAAAGATTCAAAATAAATTAATTTGCGTTCGGGTAAATACAATGCACCACCGCCAGCTACTTCATAGAGATGTAAATATTTTGCATAAGGGATTTTATTAATGATAGAGCCATTAAATTGATGCAGATAATGTCCTTCATAAAAGCGATGAAATACTGGAAAAGATGAATCTAGTAATTGGAAATTTCTGGTAGGCTCATTAAATATTCTCGGGTCTCCGCGCCGCATAAATTTATAATCTATACTTTTCAAATCATGCTTTGACAGAAACGAGCCAGTAAATATTTTATATTCTGAAATACCTGCCAAGCCCAATTTGATTTTTTGTTTAATGCCAAATTCCAAATAATTAAAATTGATAGCACTGTTGAAAACACCTGGAACACCCGTACGCAAAGTAGCATAAGCGGTAGGATATTTTGAACCTAAAATAATTTTTTGTCGTGGCTCACGCATATACATTTGTCGCGGTGTATACTCAAGCGTAATCGAATTATAGAATGCATTATACGCATTGAACTTTGCGTAGTTAGCGGAGTCTGCACCAAGATCGCCAAGTAGTTTATCTATGGTGCTATCGCTTTTGTTTATATCCACTGGAATGCGGTTTGCAAACTCTAATTTATTGCGTAGAATAAATCCATTAAATAGTTCTACCCCATGTTCGATATTAGCATATTGTTTCAAATAAAAATTACTACGACGTAGGATATTGATATAAGAATCATCACCAAAAACTAGGTCATAATTTCGACCACAATCAAAAGTAAAATAGCCATTCGTGAACGGATTATATCTTTTAGAGATACGCCAATTACCGAGTACATCTTTTTGTGCAAGACCATACATCAAATCGATGGACGTATAAAAGGTCCGCTTCGATTTTGGTGTAATGGCGTAACTACCACCATAGCCTAATCGTGTACCACCAGGTAATAGAATTCTGATTGAATTTAATAGTGGGTTAAAATAAATGGTTCTATCATTCTCCCGTTTATAAAAACTAACTCCATCCACGAATATATCTCTGACCGTAATTTTATTATTTACCTTATCGATTGAATCTAAATATGCAGTAGTATGCTTAGCATAATACACACTATCTTTTTTCCGGATATAAGAAAGTTCTTTTTCACTCAATGGTTCTTTGCGAACGGTATTCCAAAAATTGCTATCCTTATCATAAGCTTCTTGTGCAGTGCTACTTAGCTCTGTTCCAAAATATTTTTTCTTGAAAGTTGTATCCAATTTATAATCATCATAAACAACCACTGTACTCCCATTGTGCTTGGTTTTACCTTCTTTAGATAAATAAGTCAACTCCATACGATCAAGCATCCATGCCTTTTGTTGAATAAATTCATAAGAAGTGCGAACAGCAAACGAATTGTATTCTGCCATCAAATGAGATGGGAATGAATACGTTGCATCTGTGATAGTCCATGATGTATCTACAATCTCCACAGTGCCTTCGATTAATGCATTGCCCGATTTGATTGGTGAAAATTTGATAGTATAAAATGTACAAGCATTCCGTTTTTCTGTTTTAATAATTTTGAATTTATAGGCAATCAAACCGCTATAGCTAATTGGCGACAACATAGGTGATTCGCTCAATGCGGGCACCTGAATCAGATTCTGATACAAGCTAAAATTCCCTTCTGTATTACTTAAATAAAATAAACTTTCTGTATTGCCTCTTCTCTTCACACCAAGTCTTTCTTCCTTTATTTTATTTGGATACACATAATCTAAACGCAAATAAATTTCAGCCATATTCATGCTATTCAATGCTGTATTCAATGCTGTTCTTGCCGAATCTAGTTGATGCTTTATTTTTGCCAGCGAATCCATGTAAGGTTGAACAGTGGGCTCTTTCTGTTTGTTGTCTCTTTTGTTTTCTTCTACTGCTTTGATATAAACATTGCAACTGTAAGAATTGACAGCTTGTTCATTTTCCTTTTTATGTTCTATTACCTGTCGAATATATTCTTCCGCCTTATTCTTTTTGGTAGCAACAATTTTTACTTCGGAAATATTTCTGGTATTCTCATCTAAAATAATATTTTGTATAATATCCTTATCGTGAACAATAATTTTTATGGTTTGTGTTTTGAAGCCAAGCAAGGAAAACACCAAATCATATTCTCCTTCTTCTAATTTGAATTTGTAATTTCCATTCAGGTCAGTTCTTGTACCTAGTTGTTGTTTTTTCAATTGAACGGTAGCAAATCCTAAGCCTTCTAATTTGGTATTAGTGACTTTACCAGTAACTAAAAATTGTTGCGCAGCAAGTGGAATCGAGAAAGTTGCAAATAGTAAAAGAAGTATGTATTTTTTATGCAACAAGGGAATGAAATATTAATAGTTGTACTGATCAAATTTATGACTAGAAGGATAGCTCATTTATTTTCCGCCTTCTTTATTTCCACCGCCCCTTTCATTGTCATCGCCGCCTTCATCTTTTTTCAAATTTTCATCTCGGCTTTTTGTTTCTTTATCTTTTTCTTTTTTGGGTGCAACCTTTTTTGGTGCTTCTGTATTACTTCTTTGTGATTTGCTGCTCAATCGAACTTGTAGATTCAAGCCAACACTTCTAGTTTGATTTTTGCGTAAAACCGTTTGATTATAGTAAGGATATAAATTGTATTGTGTTTCTGTTTGTATTGTGTTCAATAGATCATTCACATTCGCAGTTACTGTAATCAGATTTTTATAGAAAATTTTCTTCACTGCAATATCAATATTAGAATAAGGCTTTACTGTTCCTTGTGCTACGGTTGTCTTCCCATTATAATTGGAAGTAAGTTGTACACTAAATCCTTGTTTTAATTTAGCGTTGGTAACCAATTTGGCAAACCCTCCATAGCCTGTTCTGCCTAGGTTTGCATCTATATTAGCACCATTTATTTTATTGCGAAATATATTGACATTTACTGTCGCATCCCACCAGGTTAAAAGATTTATTTTATTGGTTAATTCTACACCATAAGTAATACCCGTTGCAAGATTTTGATTTTGGGAATAAGTTGTTCCATCTGGATTAAATCTACGAAACCGTTGAATTAAATTCTCCGTGTATTGGTAATAAGCGCTAGCAATAAAGTTATCGTTTCGATTGTATTGTTTGGTAAATGTAAGTTCTGTTGCATGAATAAATTCAGGTTTCAATGTTGGATTTCCTTGACTTGTATCTTGTGGATTGGACACATCTAAATAAGGAACTAATTGCATAAAGCCTGGGCGATTCACTCGTCGCGCATAGTTGAAATTAATATCTTGTGTTTTATTTATTTTGTGACTGATAAATAAAGTCGGGAAAATATTTTTGTAATTGTTTGCCACTTTCGCATTGTACTGATAAGCCATACCATCATACGTAAAATACTCACCTCGAAGACCAAATTGTACGCCTGTATTTTTAAATTGATTAGCAATAGTTGCATACACGCCATGTACTTGTTGCGTAAAAACATAATGATTTTTTAAAATAGCTTCTTCTGTTTCTGCTTGATTTGGATATTGAATAGTAGGTTGGTTTTCCGATTCAAATCGAATATAATAAGTCTTTTCGCCGATATCAATTCTTCCGTTTTTAAAAATTGGTTTTGTATAATCAATTTGAAATGTGCCATTCCAATTGCCACCGAGTATTGGATTTTTTTGCATAAATTCAGAAACATACACTTCATTAGAATCGAATAAAGAAGTATTGTATTCACTCTTTCTTATGTATCTACTTTTGCTAAAATTCACTTCGATGTTTAGCTCTTCTTTTGGGTTATTAAAATTGTGTTTGTATTGCAAATTGGAAGTTCCACTTAATGGATTACCGATGTATTTATTGGTTCGAATTTGCTTAGATAAAAGTGTATTATAATCCATTTCATTTTCTAAAGTAGTTGTACTGTTGCCCTTCATGTAAGCTGAAAATAGATTTTGGCTAAATGTGATTTTATTATTTTTATTGATGCTATAGTCGCCACCCAAATTCATAAAGCCACTCAATGGTCGTCTATCATTGTGGTTGAAACTGCTATATGTAAAAGTATTTTCGTAATTACTTCTGCTTGTCGTTGTTTCTTCCCAAGTGCGAGCTGTTCTGCCATTCGCATTAATGAAGAAATTCCATTTTTTAATATTCGCATTGAAATTGATGCCTCCATTAATTCTAAATGGATTTGATACACCCAAAGTCAATGTGCCATTATAGCCAGGCTTACGATCTTTTTTCAAAATGATATTGACGATACCACTCATGCCTTGCGCTTCGTATTTACTTGATGGATTGGTGATGACTTCTATACTTTCAATACTCGAAGCCGGTATACTTTGTAATGCAGTTTGTGGATCATTGCCAAACATCGCCGAAGGTTTCCCATCTACCAATAATGTCACATTATCTTTTCCTCGCAAACTCAAATTGCCATCCATGTCCACATTTACAGAAGGAACATTTTTTAATATATCTGCAGCAGAACCACCAGCACTTGTAATGTTCTTATCGACATTAAAAGTTTTTTTATCAATGCCAATTTCTATAGCAGCTTTCTCACCAACGATAGTTACATTTTTTAAACTTTTACTATTGCTATTGAGAACGATTTTACCAAGGTTCAATTCGGTTTGGTCAATGTTATAATTTTTATATGATTTAGATTCATAACCCAATGATGAAATGGTTACAGTATATTTCCCATAAGGAATTTTAGAAATAGTAAACGAACCATTCTCCTTCGATTTTGTGCCCATGAGCATTGAACCTGCAATTGTATTCTGAATAGTGATAGTTGCGTAATCGATTGGTGTGTTTTCATTTTCGCCAAATACAACACCAGTTAAACTAGCTTGTTGTGCTACAATAGAAAATGGCAAGAAAAGAAAAAGAAATAGGTAAATAAATTTCATAAGTGCAACAAATGTACAGCCTGAACAGTATTGAACGAACAGCCGAAGTATTAGAAAAGTGTTAAGGTAAATATGGACAAATTTATAGGATGTAGAAGTGATGGGCTGCACCCATCACTGAATCTATGTCGCCAATTCGTGGCTCTGATTGCGAGTTAAAAATTAATCCCACACATACTTCTCGTCATATTCCACATTATATTTTTCAAGAATCAAACGGTACTCTTCTTGAAATGAAATTTTAGAATGGTGTTCATGTTGATTGGCGATGTAATGACTTACTCTATTTATATCTGTAGGTTTTACAGAGAATGCACCATAGCCATCTTGCCAGTAAAATTCTTTGTAGGTTTCTCCTTTTGTTTTTATCCATTTTGATGAATGTGATTTTGCCACTTCTAATAATTTCATTAAAGCTATTTTCCGAGAAAGCATACATAGGATATGAATATGGTCAGTATAACCACCTATTTTTATCGGATGACATTCTATGCTTTTACAAATAGTAGCCAAGTAGGCATGCAGTTCCGCTTCCACAGGAGGATGAATAAATTCTTGACGATATTTCGTGCTGAACACAATGTGGATGTAATTTTTAACTAGTGATTGTCCCATAACATGATGATTTCAAATTAATTACTAATTCGCGTGAAGGTGCGAGGGGCTTTGCCGCCTCGCTGATGAATGTCACCACTTCGTGGCTTAATGATATAGTTGAATGGTAGCGAAGTCCCGAAGGGATCACATTTGCGAACATAGGGCGAAGTCCTAAGATTGGTGCAGCTCGAAAATAGCGAAGTCCCGAAGGGATGATATATACCAACATAGGGTCAAGCCCTATGAGAAAAAACAATCTATTACAACAAAAAAACATAAAATAACCAATAACATGATAATTTATCAAAAAACAAAACTTAGCAGAAACTGCCCTCCACTAATTCGCTTCAGCAACCACTTCTTTAACTTCAGGAATCATGCGTTTCATCATGCCTTCAATTCCTGACTTTAAAGTAATCATCGAAGAAGGGCAACCACTACAAGACCCTTGCAAAATAAGGGATACAGTACCATTGTTATAGCTTTTAAAAGAGATAGCACCGCCATCCATTTCAACCGCAGGCTTCACATAATTTTCCAATAATTCTTTGATACGAGTTACAATATCTGTATCATTTGCGTTTGTAGTATTGGACGCAACTTGTTGGACAATTTCATCTTCATTAATAATTGTTTTCCCTTCCTCCATGTATTCTTTTAAAAATTCACGAATGCTCGGAATAATATCATTCCAATCGGTATCCATTGTCTTGGTGAGTGTGATAAAATTACTCGCAATGAATACGCCTTTTACGAATGGGAATCCAAACAATTCTTTCGCAAGAGGTGAAGGCGCAGCAGAGGTTTCGTCTTGAAAGTCGATACTCTTACTTGGGTATAATAATTTATTCGCCACAAATTTCATCGTTTCAGGATTCGGTGTCATTTCTGTATAAATGCTCACGATAGGACTGCCTGTTTTCAACATTGCCATCTTTTTTATTTTGGACAAAAATAGGATATAATGACATGAATAAGTCATTTCAAACTGAAATGATTATTTTTTCATCTAAAATAAAGTTTAAATAACAAATTAACTTTATATTTACTTCTAAATTATTTGCTTTGAAAAGAATACTACTTCACACAACAATATGGATTTGTTTGTTTACTTCAAATCAAATCTTCGCACAAACCACTAAAGCAATTCCGCCCATTGAATTCATTCAAAACCAAGGTCAATGGGATGGTCCATTCGTATATAAAGGAACTACTTCTCGAGCTGATTTTTTTCTACGAAAGGATGGATTTAGAATTATGCT